>PKTC01000466.1 GCA_002869305.1 Marinilabiliales bacterium | reverse complement strand
CCCCATTACTATCTCTAATTACCGTTTGATATTTAAATGAATTTGGTGACTGTGCAATAATTAATAAAGAAAACAACCCAAATAGACTTGTCAGTAGTATTTTTTTCATAGTAAGAAAAAATTTAGATTAGGCATTTAATTTAACAATATTTAATCTTTAAAACAAAAAAAGCCATGATATATCATGGCTTATAAAATCTAAAGAAATATTTATTTATTCAATAATTCATTCGTTATTGCCTCAAGTTTACTAATTCTTAGCTTAAGTTCTTCGTTTTCAGTTTTCATTTCTTTAATTGCCTCGACAAGAACTGCAGACATTTCCTCATAATTAACACCTTTGTAACCATCCACCTCGTTTTCAAATACGAGCTCAGGGATCACTTTTTCTACTTCTTGAGCAATAAAACCAATTCTCGCTCCTAATTCGGGATCACTTTTCCAGGTAAAGTTAACTCCTCGCAGTCTCAATATTTTGTCTAAACTATTCTCTAAAGTTTTAATATTTTCTTTTAAACGAATATCCGATGTAGACGTAGTTAAGCGTCCATCAGAAGTGTAATTTAAAGCTCCCTGATATGCTCCAGATTCTATCAATCGAAATCTAGCATTTCCTGCAACATCTAACATTTCGGTAGCATCTTCCCAAGCACCACCTATCATTACATTACCTGAAACATCGATTCCTATTCTTGGAAACAAATTGGTTCCATCATCATAAAATATTCTAAAACGATTATCAATGTCGTGTATTAATTGATAACTTAAAGTATCCGTTCCGATATCAGCTTCTAATCGAAGTTGGGAATAATCATAAGTATTTCCAATACCCATTATGTTTACTATCGAAGGACCGTCAGAGTCGTAAATTGATAATGTATTAAAATAACCAGGATTTGTTCCTATCCCAATATTTGCATTAAATCTAAGAAGTCGGGCATACATATCTCCCCAAATAAATGCTCCTGTAGAATCTAAATCTGTATTGTCAATAATTAATTTCCCAGATCCTTGCTCATCCATTCCTGCTCTATTACCTATAAAGATATTTCGTGTACCACCTGTATTATTCATTCCAGTCTGGTAACCAATAAAAACATTACCTTCACCATTAGTATTTTTATATCCTGTTTCTGTTCCTAAGTAAACATTATTCCATCCACTTACGCCATAAAAACCAGATCTTACACCAATAGCTACATTCATTCCAGATGCTACATTTGAATATCCGCTAAAATCACCTAAGAAGATATTTTCAAAACCACCCAGATTTGAAAAACCAGCGAAATTTCCCATAAAAAGATTGGCATAACCTTCGGTATTATTATAACCTACCTTGGTTCCTAAAAAGGTATTGTTATAACCTGATGTATTATTATAACCAGTAGAATCACCAACAAACGTATTATAGCTACCTCCAATATTATTTTTACCTGCAAAGCTTCCTAGAAAAGTATTGTTTTTACCATCAACATTTGACTGACCAGACTGATAACCAACAAAAGTATTATAATCTCCAATTACATTGCTGAAACCACTTTGATATCCCAGAAATAAGTTTCCTGAACCATCAATCGTATTATATCCACTTTGATATCCTAGAAAGGCATTACTTGATCCAGTTGTTAAATTAACGCCACTTTCGAAACCCAGAGCTGAATTTAAAATACCCTCAGAAATATTTATACCAGATCCTTGACCAATAAAATAATTTTCAGGAGTAATATCCATAAAGTTATTAAGTGTGCTTTTTGATGGAGATCTTCCGCTAACTGCAAAACCACCAACTTTGCCTTTGGTTGCACTCTGATTTACATAGATTCTAGTACTGTCGGCTGTTACAACTAAATACTCCTCCTCTCCAAGTTTCGAAGGCGATCGTCCGCTAACCGCAAATCCACCTACTTTTGCCTTTACTGCTGTTTGATTTACATATATACGAGAACTATCCGGTGTTATTCTCATTACATCGTACTCAGTTGCTTTTGATGGTGATCTGCCACTAACCGCAAATCCTCCTACTTTACCCTTAACCGTTTCATTTACATATACCACAGCTCCATCGGGGAAAACTGCAAATACGAGGTTTCCAGATCTATCTTTAACTGCAAAAAGCGTATCAGTATCGGTAAAATATAACACTGGATTATCAATAGCCATTGCTTTAGTAGCCGAATTGGCATGTAGCGAATAAGGAACCGATAAGAGTTGTACAGTGCCCATTTCTGTGAAACTTGATCCCCCGCTTATATCTAGTTCTATTTTAAGATAAAATGTATTACTACCCCAACTAATTAAACTAAAATCTGATGAAGGGCTACTTCCGTTTCCAATTTCGAGATTACACAAACCATAACTATTAGATGTGACATTATGTAATTCATTATAGATTTCAGAGCCTGTCTCACTTCCAACCAAAATTGAAATTCTAAAACTTACATCTTGATTTGTAATCAAATCGCCATTACTATCTCTAATTACAGTTTGATATTTAAAATAATTGGGAGCTTGTGCATAAAGAAATATTGCAAGTAAGCCAATAATTGAAGTAAGTAATATTTTTTTCATAGTAAGTTAAGTTTTGGATGAGGCATTTAAATTAATGATTTATAAGTTTAAAACAAAAAGAATATTATTAACAGCCTTTCCGCTTGTTTAATAAAATTACTCTTTAAACCATATTATTGTATTACTGTAAAATACCAAATAATGTCATCCGGAATTGTAACTATTGCATCTGTAACATTCTGCAATCTCAAACTAACTCTATCATCCTCTGTTACACGAGCATAACTAATTACTAAACCATCCGGTAAATCAGATCCTGGTGAAACAGACACCGTACCTCCAACACGAGCTCCTTCTACCCCAATCATTGTCCAGGTATATGATGAAAAAGCTGGAAATGGATGTGGTCCTAAAGTAGTATATTGACTTCGACTAATATTATTAATAGTTGAACCATTTGGTCCTAACTTCATTGTTCCGTTAACATTTAAAGCATAATCCCCAACAAGCCATTTAGTTGTGTTTATAGCTAAGTGTTTTTCAACTATAACATATTTATCTGCGAAATCACCATATATCAAATTAGCTGTATCTGAATTTGCGATTACAAGTTGATCATTACCTGATTCACTTGTCCCTGCATAATAACCAATAAAAACATTTCCTGTTCCTTCAGCATTTAAACCACTATTAGCACCAATATATGTGTTATTCTCTCCATATAAAACCTGTTGTCCGGCTGAAGTACCTATGTAAACATTATTGGCACCTGAGAGATGTCTCCATCCAGAAGCCCTTCCTAAAAATACATTGAAGTTACCCGTTAAATTATCTTTACCTGACTCAACTCCCACAAATATATTTGAACCTCCACTTGTGTTCGCCGTGCCAGAAGCATTCCCTATAAAAATATTATGATAACCATCAATATTTGCATAACCTGATCTGTTTCCTATAAATAAATTACTACCCCCTGCAGTATTACTGTGCCCTGCCATATAACCTATAAAGTTATTTTGTTCTCCAGTTGAATTTACAACTCCAGTATAAGGTCCTATAAATGTATTATAAATACCTCCTGTTGCTCCCACTCCTGATTCATATCCTATAAAAATATTACTTCCTCCTGCAGTTGCGTTTCCAGCTTTATAACCTATATAAACATTACGGCTCCCTCCACTATTTGAATAACCTGCTTCAAAACCTTGAAATACATTATATGATCCATTTAGGTTAGAATAACCAGCCTTATAACCCTGAATAACGTTAGTGCTGCCTGAGCTTAAATATCCTGCTTTATATCCTTGTATAACATTATACGATCCTGATGTGTTTGAATATCCAGAATGATAACACATAAATATATTCATTTTACCAGACTGATTACTATAACCACTATTAGTACCAATAAAAACATTTGAATTCCCTTCATTATTGTATCCACTGCGGTTTCCAATAAAAATACTGGAATCACCACCAATATTGTCAAATCCTGCCTCATTACCTATAAAAATATTGTTAGATCCAATAGTATTATTAACTCCGGCTTTATCTCCAAAAAATGAATTTTCATTTCCTGTATTATTAAAGTATCCGGCGGAATCTCCGACAAAAGTATTATAGTTACCTGTTGTATTCCTATATCCGGCATAACTTCCTAAAAAAGAGTTATTCAGGCCAGATGAATTATTGTAACCGCTTTTATATCCCAAAAAAGTATTATAATCGCCCTCAAGGTTGGTATAACCAGTTTGGTAACCGATAAAAAGATTACCTGTTCCAGTAGTAGTATTGTATCCACTTTGGTAACCCATAAATGAATTACTACTCCCGTCAGTTAAAGAAAATCCGCTCTGATATCCAATTGTAGAGTTGTACAAACCAATATCTATTTTCTGACCACTTTCATGTCCAATTAAATAATTCTCTTTGGTCATTTCCATAAATTTTCTGGTAACTCCCTTGGATGGACTTCGTCCACTCACCGCAAAACCTCCAACTTTAGCTTTACCCGTAGGTTCGGTTACGTAAACTCTTGTACTATCTCTGGAAACTGTCAAATAATCATTAATTGCTCCTTTAGAAGGACTTCGTCCACTCACAGCAAAACCTCCAACTTTAGCTTTTACAGTAGAAGTGTCATTAATATAAATTCTTGTACTATCGCCTGTAACAAGCAAATAGTCTTTTACAATTCCTTTACTTGGAGAGCGCCCACTTACAGCAAATCCACCTACCTTTGCTTTACCCGAGGTTTCATTTACATATATTCGAGTGCTATCCGTTGTAACTCTTAGATATTCAATCTCACCAGCTTTACTTGGTGACCTTCCACTTACGGCAAATCCACCTACCTTTGCTTTAGCATTAGCATCAATAAATATCTTTACTCCATCCGGGTAAACCGCGAAAACAGTATCGTTATTTGCATTAATAACCTGAAAAAGGGCATCTGTTCCCACACTATTAGCTTTAACTTCCAAATTACTCACAGGATTGGAAGATCCTATTCCTACATTGCCTGTATTATAATAAATTTTGTTGCTATTCCTGTTCCAAAAACTACTATCGTATGGAAATACAATTTTATTTCCACCACTTATTTCCAGCGTATCTTTATCTAAAATAAGAGACTGAATCTCATTGTTAGGATTATTATCGGCATCATCTACTCCATCTTGTAATGAACTTACATCAATAGTATTTCCTCCGGAAATGCTTAAATTGGTTCCAGTCAAATTTAATACTTGTTCATCGGTGTTATCACCCTGAAAAGGAGCTAAATCTATCTGTGCAGGATTTGTTTTATTAGTTATGGTCAATATATTATTTGTAAGATCAAGATCCTGAATTTCATTTGTTGGGTCATTATCAGCATCATTCACTCCATCTTGCAAAACACTTAAATCCACTATACTTCCATTTGTAATAGATAATTGAGATCCTGATAAAGCAATATCTTGTATTTCATTGTAGGGATCTGCATCTGCATCATCCTTATTAGCTACATCTTTTGCATAGAAAGCGTAAGGTACGGCCACCATTTGAACAACTCCAATTTCATTAAACCCCGATCCACTTGTCTCTTCAATTTCCGTTTTTAAATGAAGTGTAGCTGTTTCCCAACTAATATCTGAAAGAAGGCCCTGTTCAGCCGAACCATTTCCAATCTTCAATGCGAATTGACCAAAGTCATTTGTTTGAGTGCTATGAATTTCGGAGAAAACCACAGGTCCAGTGTAACCATCTAATAACGAAATGCGAATCCGAATATCAGAGTTTTGAAGAACATCGCCAGAAGTATTTCTGATAACACCCTGATAATTTAAAAATTCTGGAACTTGGCACAATGCGACTATGTTGCTTAGAATAAAAGCAAATACTATAAAACGCTTCATCATAATATAAAGATTAAATTATTACTCCCTAAATAAAGATAAAAATATGCAAATATCTTTATAATTGAAAATAGTCCAATCTAAATAAAGAGATTCTAATTTAGCTAATAACTGCCCAGCCCTTGAATAGAAAATCTTCGCGAAGTTTTTCCTCGCTATTGATTTTATCTTCAGTTAAGAATACAAAAACAGCTACTTCATTTTTAATATCCGCTTTAATTGTATGAGCTGGGTTTTTTGCTTTAATTAATAAATGAGAACCACAATAATCAAGGATTTCTTTTTTGTGGTGCAGTTCGAATAAATACCAACCAGTATTTCCAGAAACCATTTCGTGTTTGGTTATTTTACCTTCATTAGGTAAAAGACGTTGTAAATCTCTATTTTTTGATATAGCTTTAATATCAAATTCTTCATTTACAACATCCATTGGGTTATGGTTTAATTTTAAGGAAAATTTAGGCAGTTTTATTTGTAATGGCTTCCACCTTCGATGCTTAATGTTAATTGTACCAAGGTTAGCCGAGATAAATATAATTAAATACCCTCCTGAAATTAAGGAACTTTTAAGGCTTATCCAACCCTCCTCATGTCCAAAACGAAAAGAAATTGTTAAATACTGAAACATTAAAATGATCGATAAAGTGTAAATGAGATAGTTTTGCAACTTTCGTCGATTTAAATGTATCGCTTCATCATAAAATTCTGAATTACTTAAAGAGTTAGATATTAATGTATTAAAAAATGAAAAACAAAAAATAAGGATGATGATTGATAATAATCCAAAACGATTAACCACTGGATTTATTAACCAAAAATCATATAAACCATGAATAATAGCCGCTATTAAAAAATATTTTAAAAAGTCAGTTATAATTCCTTTACGTGCTTTGTATTTATTAAGCATTAAACCATATGCTGCCAATGAGGTTAAAAACATATGAAAGATTACCGCTGTTAATGCCCTACCCATTATTATCTGAGGTCCATAACTATTAAAATAAAGAAGGTTTTCGGCAAAAGCGAATCCTAAAGCAGAAACAGATCCATAAACCAAATAATCAACAGGTTCGTTAATTGCTTTTGTATATTTCAATATTATTAATACAGGTACAATTTTAACAAACTCTTCGATAATGCCAATACCAATAATACAATACAGTAAATCATTCCATACTT
>PKTC01000475.1 GCA_002869305.1 Marinilabiliales bacterium | reverse complement strand
ATGATATATATAGTGAAGATACTATATATTTTTACTTAGTTCAAATTTAATTAATAAAAAAGGCTGTCTTTACAACAGCCTTTCTTTTATTTAACTCTTTCATATTGACAGCAGCCATGCAAAGAACTATACACCTCGTCTTTTGCCTTTGCTTTATCGGTATCATGCCCTACATCGGCAACTTTCTGATGTATATCACCAAGTTTTAACTTGCTTTCATCAAAACTAACTTCAAGCATCTTGGTTTCTACATCCCAATCAGCTTTTGTCACACCGGCAAGTTCAGTAACTGCTTTTTAAATTCTAGTTTCACACATACCACAGTTCCCGTATACTTTAAATTTTTCTGTTTTCATTTCTTGTGCAAACAGGCTTAAACTTGCAACAAGTAAACCTAATGTCAATCCAATGATTTTTGTTTTCATGATATTTCTGTTTTTATGTTAATAATTAATGATCATCTCTATAATGGCAACATGAGTGCAAAGCTTCATAAATATCATCATCTGCTTTAATCTTTTTCGTATCATGACCAACATTGGCAACCGCTTTATGGATTTCCATTATATCAAGCCCTTTATTAACCGTTACTTGAAGCTTTTTTGTTTCTTGGTTCCAGTTGGCTTCTTTTACGCCATTTACAGATAAAGCTGCTTTTTCAATTCGATTTTTACACATTCCGCATGCACCGTCAACAAAAAAATCTGATGTTGATATTGATTCACTAGTTTTATCATAACTTAACCTTTCATACAAGCAACATCCGGGAAGATCGTTATAAACAGAATCTGGTGCTTTTACTTTCTCTGTGTCGTGACCTGCATCTGCAATAGTTTTATGAATTTTATCCAGATCTACTTCTTTGCTATCATAAGATAAATGCAGAATATGATCTTTGGTACTCCATTCAGCGCTTGCAACTCCTTCAATTGATAAAGCTGTTTTTTCAATTCGGTCTTTACACATTTCACATGCTCCACCAACTTCGAACATTGCGTGATCAGGGCTTGCCATGTTTTGGTCAGAATGTCCATTTTCATCATGATCATGCCCTGTAGAAACTTTCCCACCACCTGGGTTCATCATACTCATTTTTCCTTCTAACTGAGCTGATGCATCTATTTTAAATACCCCGTTGGTCGCAATTTCTTCACCTTCTGATAATCCTTTTTCAACCAAATAGGAATCTCCAGCTTGTGGTCCTAAAACAATTTCTCTATAAATAAATGTAGGATTTTCCCTTTCAGGAACTTTTACATAAACCACTGCTCTTTTACCAGTCCATAAAACAGAAGATTTCGGTATAATTAACTGATTGGTGTTTCCAGCAATCTGTGAGTACAATTTTCCCTTAGCAAACATTTCGGGTTTAAGTCTATCTCCGACATTGTTTATCTCAACACGAACGTTAGCTGTTCGGGTTTTTGGATTAATAAACGGATCTATAAAGCTAACATTGGCTTCGTATTGTTTTCCGGGAACTGATTGCACTGTAAATTCAATTTTATCTCCTTTTTTAATCCACGGAATATCATCTTCGTAGGCATCAAACATTACCCAAACAGATGATAAATCAGTTACCATAAATAAAGGGCTACCTACTTTAATATAATCTCCCAAAGAAACATACCTTTTCATGACAGTTCCTGTAATAGGAGAGAGTACATCAAAATAAGATTTAGGTTCTCCTTGTTCTTCAATCTGTTTTATTTGTTGATCGCTTAAATCACATAGTTTTAGTTTTGCTTTGGCTGCTTCATATATTGCCGGGCGTGTTTCTTTTAAGGACACCGCTTCTATAAGCTCACGCTGAGCAGTAACTAACTCTGGTGAATAAATAGAAGCCAGTTTTTCGCCTTTTTTTACTTTTTCACCCGTAAAGCTGACATAGAGCTTCTCAATTCTACCACCAAAACGGGCAGTCAATTCAGCCATTTTACGTTCATCAGATGCTACCTTACCCTGTAAGAAAATTTCTCTCTCGGGATTTCCTTTGATCACTTCTGTCGTTTGTATTTCAGCAATTTTAGCTGCTGATTCGCTCATCATTACTTCATTAGGTTCAAAATTTTCATCTTCAGATCCCATACTTTCCAATGGAATAAGATCCATACCACAAATGGGGCAGTCGCCCGGTTTATCTTGTTTTATTTGTGGGTGCATCGAACAGGTCCAGGTTGTAGGATCTTCCGATTCATGATCATGTCCTTCATGTATTTCAGCTGAATCGCTCATCTGGGAACTGCTGGATGAAGGAAAAATTAACCATCCCAGCAGAATTCCGAAAATAAGTACCCCGATGACCAGTTTATAATTTTCTTTGATGTTTTTTATAATTGTTCTCATAACGAAATATTTTATTTTCCCATTAAATAATTGATAAATGCAATAGCAGCCTGTTTATCGGCAATAGCCATTTCTAATTCAAGATTATACTTTAAGACCTTACGCTCCATTCGCAGAATCTCTTCGAAATTTGAGTTAGCTGTAGCATATTCGGATTCAAGAATCTTTAATGATTTTCTGGCAAGTTCTAATTGACGTTCATTTAATTCAATTCTGCGCTCCGAATGCAGATAATCTTTCCAGGCATTTTCAAAAAGCGTTTCCAGCTTATTTGATTTGCTTTCTTTTGCATTTTCATTGGCACTTTCCAGGTACACAACTTCCTGCACCATCGCTTTGTATTTCTTCCTGTACAGTGGTATGGTTATGCCTACTGTCGGAAAAACAAAAGCATCTTTACCAGAAAGGTTGTTTTCACCTTCACCAATAAAAATATAATCCAGTCCGATTTTAAAGTCTGGCATTCCTTCTTTTTTTGCCGCTTCTTTTTTAAATGCCAGTGCAGTTTGCTTAAATTCGATTTGCAATAACTGGTGGTTTTTAGTTTGAATTGAATCCAGTGCCGCCTGTTTTGTAACCGGAAAATCAGTTCTCCATAAATCTTCTGGCAATTGAATTATAAGCTTATCATCAGCATTTAAAAGATTTCTAAAACTGGTTTCCAAAACCCATTGTTTATCTTTTAAATTGGCCAACTGATTTTCCAAATCGTTAATTTCCATCTGCACCCTGTATTCATCAACCATTGAAACCGTTCCAGCTTCCACTTTTATAGTAACCATTTTTTGAATGGAATTCAATAATTCGATGTTTTCCATCGTTATATCAATGGATTTGTGATTAAAATACAGGTTATAATAATCTGCTTTTACATCTTTAAAAAGCTTCGATTTGGTTTCTTCAAAAATTTCATATTTAGCTTTAGCAAACTCAATAGCAGCATCTTCTTTGGCTGCCAGTGTTCCAAACCAGGGAAAGAACTGAGATGCAGATATTTTAAATTGCTGTGGTCCCATGCGGGTTTCCACAGGGCTTATAAAATATGCAAAAGCAATTTGCGGATCGGGTAAGGCTTTGGCTTGCGGAACTACTTCCAGTGCAGCCATATATTCATTGAATTTAGCGTGCAATTCCGGATTATTTTCCGCTGCTTTTTCTAAATAGTTGTTTAAATCTTCTTGCCCAAAAACCAATGAAGAAATCTGCAAAAAGATGATAACTGTTATGATAGTTTTATTCTTCATGGCTTATATTTTTAGTTTCAATATTTTTCTTGATTTGTCTCTCTTGCCAAATACTGTAAAGAACTGGTACAACAAACATGGTTAGTACTTCTATGAACATACCACCAAAAAGTGGAATAGACATAGGTACCATTATATCTGATCCTTTACCTGTTGATGTAAGCACTGGTAACAATGCAATTAGTGTAGTAGCTGTTGTCATCATTGCAGGACGAACACGTTTTGAACCTGCATCCAAAATGACTTCTCGTACTTCTTTAACAGTTTTTGGTTTGTGTTTATCCATTAGTTGCTTAATGTACGTGCTTATAAGCACTCCATCGTCAGTAGCAATACCGAATAAGGCAATAAAACCCACCCAGACTGCAACACTCAGATTAATGGTTTTTATCTGGAATAAATCCCTTAGTTGAATTCCAGCTAATGAACCATCCATAAACCAGGGTTGTCCGTATAGCCATAGCATAATAAAACCACATGAAAATGCAACCAATATACCTGTAAATATGAGCGATGTGGACGTAACCGAGCTAAACTGAAAATACAATATAAAGAATATGATGATTAACGACACCGGAATTACCAGTGCTAATCGCTTGGTAGCTCTGATCTGGTTTTCGTAATTACCAGTAAAAATATAACTGACTCCACCGGGTAGTTCGAACTCTCCTGAGTCTATTAAAACATTTAAATATTCCTGTGCATTTTCAACTACATCTACTTCAGCATATCCATCCACTTTATCGAAAATTACATACGAAACCAAAAATGTGTTTTCACTTTTGATCATTTGGGGGCCGCGAGTATATGTTATCTCAGCTACTTCTCCAAGTGGCACTTGTGCTCCTGATGCAGTAGGTATAAGAATTTTCTTCAAATCTTCCGGATTATCCCTGAATTCGCGTGCATAACGCATCCGAACTGGAAAACGTTCTCTTCCCTCAACGGTAGTTGTCAGTTTCATTCCGCCCACAGCACTTGACAGTATGGTTTGCAACTTATTAATTGATAAACCATATCGCGCCAGTGCTTTACGATCGATGTCAATTTCAAGATATGGTTTTCCAACCACACGATCTGCAAAAACCGATGTTCTCGATACGCCTTCCACATCGCGTAAATGTTTTTCAAGTTCTAAACCTACCCCTTCAATGGTTTCCAAATCGGGACCAAATACTTTTATTCCCATTGGAGCTCTCATTCCTGTTTGTAACATGACTAAACGGGTTGAAATAGGCTGAAGCTTAGGAGCTGATGTTAATCCGGGAATTTTAGCTTTACTTACTATTTCATTCCAGATATCATCAGCAGACTGAATTTCATCTCGCCACTGCCTGAAATAATCCCCGTTTTTATCTTCAACGAGCTCTTCTCGTGCAATTAATTTAAATCCTTCTTTTTCACGATTGTAGGTTTCACCATTCTTTAAGACAAAAGCGCCATCTTTATCTGTTTTAAACTGCATACGATGACCATCTTCATCTAAAATGTATTCAGGTTTATAATTGATTACATTTTCGTACATGGAAACCGGTGCAGGGTCGAGTGCAGAATTTACACGCCCCCATTTACCTACTACTATTTCTACTTCGGGAATTGAGTTGACCTGTTTATCCAAAATGCGAATAACTTCAAGGTTTTCCTGTATACCCGAGTGTGGCATGGTAGTTGGCATCAAAAGGAATGATCCTTCGTCCAACGATGGCATAAATTCCTTTCCTAATCCCGGAATGGATGCATTCAAAGATTGATAGGTGTCAGTATTCTTTATGAATTTTGGCATAAATCCAAAAATCTTGTCAAAACCCTGCCATGCAGTAATACCAAATGTAACAACAAAGATGGGTACAATTAAAAATGCCCACTTATGTTCGAGTATCCATTTTAAAATCTTGTGGTAAAATATAACCACACTTGATAGAAGTCCTAAAATAGTTCCAACCATTATTAAAACAAACATGAAGTTTGCAAATAGGCTGTTTTGAGCACCTAAAGGCATCCATACTTTCGATAAGAAGAATATCACAACAGATGCTGTGATGGCAATGTTAATGTAGTTGCTCCATTCTCTTTTCTTTTTGGGCCATTGATCGTCAAAATAGTTATTAATACCAATGAATGTAATTGCCAGTGCAATATAATATCCGGTAACAATGGATAAAACAATTCCTGTAACAGCTACAATTATATTGAGTATTTTTTTATATTTTTCTTTATCAAATTTCATGGAAAATACCAGGTGAGCCAACATTGGAATAATTATTAGTCCAATGACTAAGGCTGATAGCATGGTAAAGGTTTTAGTAAAAGCTAGTGGCTTAAATAATTTTCCTTCTGCTGCTTCCATAGCAAACACGGGTAAGAAACTTACAATGGTAGTGGCAATGGCAGTAACAACAGCTCCTGCAACTTCTGTTGCACCTTCATAAATAACCGTAATTAGTTTTTTACTTTTAGCACCCAATTCCTTTGCATCCTCAATATGCCGGATAATATTTTCGGTAAATACCACACCCACATCTATCATTACCCCGATGGATATAGCTATACCCGAAAGGGCAACAATATTGGCATCTACTCCAAATCGGCGCATAGTTATAAATGTCATTAATACGCCAATAGGCAATAAACTGGAAATCAAGAATGATGCTTTTAGGTTTAAAACCAATATAATGATAACCAGAATACTTATGAGTAACTGCAATGTAATGGCTTCTTCCAGTGTGCCTAATGTTTCTTTAATTAAACCGGTACGGTCGTAAAAAGGAACTATGGTAACTTTTGATATTGTTCCATCTTCTAAAATTTTTGATGGTAAACCGGGTGCAATTTCTGCTATTTTATTCTTAACATTTTCGATGGTTTCCATGGGATTAGCGCCATAACGTGCTACTACAACTCCACCAACAGCTTCGGCGCCACCTTTATCGAGGCCTCCACGTCTTGTTCCTGGGCCAAAGTTAATTTTGGCAACATCTTTTAAACGAATCGGTACGTTATCTCTAACGGTAACCACACTTTCTTCAAGGTCTTCCAGTTCCTGAATGTAACCTAATGCCCTTACTAGATATTCTGCACGATTGAATTCGATGGTGCGTGCTCCTATATCCAGGTTACTGTTTTTAACTGCAACCATAATTTGCCCCACGCTCACCCCATGTGCTTTCATGGCATTTGGGTCGATATCCACCTGGTATTCTTTTACAAAACCACCAATGGAAGCTACTTCTGCAACTCCTTTTGCCGATGTTAATGAATAACGTACATGGAAATCTTGAATGGTTCTGAGTTCATGAGGGTCCCAACCACCAGCCGGATTCCCATCTTTATCCCTGCCTTCTAATGTATACCAGTATATTTGCCCTAAAGCTGTCGCATCAGGACCAAGTGCAGGAGTGGCATCTTCTGGTAAAGTACCTGGAGGTAAGGAGTTGAGTTTTTCCAAAATTCTGGTACGGCTCCAGTAAAATTCAATATCTTCTTCGAAAATGATATAAATACT
>PKTC01000240.1 GCA_002869305.1 Marinilabiliales bacterium | reverse complement strand
TCTTTCTGTCACTGGTAAAATTCCCATACTCATCTAACACTTTTGTTTCAATAATATTGAATATTTGCTCAGGATTTACGTTTCCACAACAATGACATTCACTTTCACTCCAGTTAGCATGCTGAATACTTGATTTAAAGTATATAATTGAATCAATCGGATCACCATTATAAATTAAATATCCTCCATTATCAAGAATAAGTAATTTATCAAACATTTTAAAAATATCAGAAGATGGCTGGTGAATAACTACAAATACTAGTTTGCCTTTTAATGTTAATTCTTTTAGCAAGTCTAAGATATTTTCTGAATCTCGGGAAGATAAACCAGATGTTGGTTCATCAAGAAAAAGTACAGCTGGCTCCCTGATTAATTCCAAAGCAATGTTTAGTCTTTTGCGTTGCCCACCACTGATTTTTTTATTTAGAGGGCTACCAACTTCAATATCTCTAATTTCGTATAGTCCTAAGTTTTCTAATACAGCCAAAACAGTATCTTGTATTTCTTGCTCAGTGTAATTATCAAAACAAAGTTTGGCATTATAGTATAAATTCTGATAAACGGTAAGCTCTTCTATTAATAAATCATCCTGAGATACATGACCTATTAAACCTTCAATCTGTTCTTTTTCAGTATGTATATTAATACCATTGATAGTAACAGCTCCTGAAGTGGGAGGAGAGCTTCCATTTAAAACGTTAAGTAAAGTAGATTTTCCAGCACCACTTGCACCCATTATTCCTATTAGTTTTCCCGATTCTTCAGTAAAACTCATAGTATGTAAACCAACTGCTCCGGTTTTAAACTTATAACCAATCTCTCTTGCATCGAATACAATACGTGATTTTATCCTATCTACATTATATTGGCTAATAATATCGCCATAGTAAATAGGTTTTATCTTCGGATTTCTTATTGAAGCACCATTATTAAGCACATAGACCTTTTCTTGTTCTAATAATTGTCCGTTTAAATAGAGTTCACTCTTACCAATGTATTTTATATAATACATGTTAGCTGAAGTAACCTCCAATACCCTCAATTGAACCGATAAGGATGGATTTGTTAGATGGTAGGCATTTTCATGCTTAAATTCTTCATTTTTATCAATGACTAATAGTTTCTTGGTATCAGGTAATTTATCAGCACCAAAGAAGACATAATCCTCAATTTGCTGATATTCATCTTGCTCTATGTAAAAACTTTCCGCAACAGTAGTAACAAAAGCCATTTCTTGTTCTGTTAACTCTTCTCCGGATTTTACAAACTCGAGTAATTGAACGAGTACAACATTTTTTTGTCTTTGCGTAAGTTCTTCATTTATTTGAGTACAAATCTTAAGAACTCTCACAGAACTCGAAGAGAATCTCTTCTTTCGCTTGCTTTTTTCGCTTAGTTTTTCCTGATGTATTGAATAATAATCATTAAAAACCTTCAGATAAGTCTTTACGGTTTCTTGATTTAATTGTCTTTTAAGAAAAGATTCAACGATAGCTCTACGATCTTTCGCATCACTTGTAGGATGTGCAATAATTGCAAATAACTGCATTAATGCCTTTAAAATCTGTTCACTCATGGGATTCTATTTGTAACGAACGGATAAACTGATATACACGAAAATACGATTATTTTTCTTTAAAACCAATTAACAACATCACTTCATCTTTTAGTTGATTTTCAACATCAAATTCAATCTCAATAATGCAATCAATTGTTGATGTAAAAGTAAAATTCCAATAATTTATGTAGTTATGATCTTTATTGCAAAATAATAAATTCTTTTCAGTATCATAAACAGTTAATATTAAAGGATTGGTTTCGATATCTGAACAAGCAATTACCCTGTACTGACTACCACCATAAAATGTAGTGTAAAATTTCGCGATATTGTTTTCGTCTAATTTAGTGAGATATTCCTGTCCATCCGAAACAAACCCCGAGCTAAGAAAATCTGCGCAATTTTTAAGTGAGTTATCCTGCCCAAATGATGAAATGTTTACTAAAATAGTAAAGATAAGAATTAGAATATGCTTGAGGTTTAATAATTTCATAAAGAGTGACTTAGTATATAATATTGTTTCTAATAGATGAAATTTTATTAGCTATGGTTTTTAGATGATATTCAGAAATTATCACATTTGTTTTGCTTTGCACCAACGTGTGCTTTTTGTCTTCTTGTACTTCTGAAGCCGTATAAGAATAGCTGTATATAATTCCATCAAATTCATATGCAAGGTCAACTAACTCATCAATAAGCGTTGAGAATTCTATCGACTGATAATAAAACGGCGACAAAATTTCTATTAAATTATCTAACGGATGTTTTTGCTCTCCAAGTCTGTTTATTAATTTTCGATTTTTGGTATTCACTGCATTATGAGATAAGATATAAATGCTTTCAATCCATCCTCCGGTAATAATTAACACTCCTATGTCTTTTCTATTATTAGATTTTAGATAAGAATCAAATTGCCTATACGTGCTTGTTAAGTAAAACAATAATGAATCCTGATCATCAATGTTATCCTCAATTTTATCAATGATATCTACTTGCAATGCATTATGAATTCCAAGTTCCTGGCTAAGCTTTTTAATTACAGTAAAATAAGAAATCACATCAGGAATTTGATCATAAATATTTAAATAACCAAGGTCTGTTCCATAAATCCCTAAATTAATTGCTTGCTTGAAATTAGTAGTATAATTTGAGACATTATCGGGTGGATTCAGAAGTGATCTGTTAAAATCGATATCCGAATTTTTTATAGAAAACGTGGCCTGGTAAGGAGAAGGTAAAGTGAATAAAGTATTATTTATTTTTAATAAAACCGTTGAGGTGTCAATGTCTCTAAGAGGTTGTCTATCTTCCTCATTTCGTTTTTCTGTGTTAGAAGAACAGGAAATAATAATACAACTTGCAAAAATAATTAAAAACAACCTTTGGATGATTAGTAATTTATTCAACATAAGTTGATTATGGGTTTACTTGTTAAGTAAATTAACGTAAAAATTAACAAAATATCAAATATACGAAGATTAATGTATAGCTTTTGTCATTATCTCTATATTTTGTTGAATTTCCCGTTTTAATTGATAAAAGATGCAATAGAGCTGATCACTGGTTTAATTTTCTAAATAGAAATTGTCATTAGTCAATAATATGTACCTGGAATTAATTTATTTTTGCAAGTTCAATGATAAAAGAAATGATTAAGACTTCGGTTACATATAAAGAAATTTGGAAAATAGCCTACCCAATCATTCTCGGTAGTATTGTACAGAATATAATATCTGTAACAGATACTGCTTTCTTAGGAAGAGTAGGAGAAATTGAGTTAGGTGCGGCTGCAATTGGCGGTGTTTTTTATATTACCTTAATCATGTTGGGATTTGGATTTTCTATTGGCACACAAATAATTGTTGCTCGACGGTTTGGAGAAAACAGACAGAATGAGATTGGTGAGACCATAGAACATTCTCACTATTTTTTAATAGTACTTTCAATTGTGCTTATATTTTTAATGAGGGCATTCATGCCTTTTATCTTCGAAAATGTTTTAGAATCAGAAGAGGTAAGAATTGCTACGAATGAATATCTATCATACAGGATTTGGGGTTTATTTTTTGCATGTATAAATTTTGGTTTTAGGGCATTTTATATTGGAATTGCTCGCACAAAAGTTATTACCTGGACTACAATTTTCATGGCTCTCACCAACGTATTTCTTGATTATGCATTAATATTTGGAAATTTTGGATTTAACGAATATGGAATAGCCGGTGCAGCTATAGCTTCTGTTGTTGCAGAAATTGCGGCTTGCGCTTTTTTTATTGTGTATACTATTAAATTTGTTGACCTGAAATATTATGGCTTGTTTAATTTTAGAAAATTCAGTTATAAATTATTAAAAAGAATTATAACGGTTTCTTTTCCAATGATGATGCAAAATTTCTTATCCTTAGCGGGCTGGTTTTTCTTTTTCTTGTTTGTTGAGAAGATGGGAGAACGTCCCCTGGCAGTATCAAATATTGTTAGAAGCATTTTTGTGGTTATGCTCATACCTATTTGGGGATTTAATTCTGCAACCAATACTTTAGTTAGTTATGCAATTGGACGGGAACGAACGGATGAAGTAATTTCAATTGTTTTTAAAGTATTAAAGCTTGGAATTGCTTGCGTAATTTGTTTGATAACAATTAATTTAATAATTCCAGAAAAAGTATTATCGATTTATACAAATAATACAACCTTGATTCAAGAATCACTTCCTTCACTAAGGGTAATTAGTATAGCAGCAATTTTTTTAACCACAGGATTCATTTTATTTAGTGGTGTTTCGGGAACAGGAATGACAAAAATCTCTTTTTTAATTGAGACCGCTATAATTGTTTTTTATATTGCTCTGGCATATGTTCTTACAAATTTAAATAATGCCAAAATTGAATATGTATGGACCGTAGAAATATTCTATGGTACCCTTATCGGTTCTTTATCCTATTTTTATTTACGATTTGGGAACTTGCAGCATAAAAGGATTTAAAGTGCATTTCATTGTTTAGTGCTTACCTAACTTTATTGTTCTCAACAATTTTTGTATATTAAACTTTTAACAGTCCTTAAGGTCATAAGATTATTAAAGAATAAAATTAATATACTTACTACATAACTAAATTACTTCAATATGAAAAGACTAACCCTGGTTATTTTAGTATTTCTGTGCTTTTTTGTTACAAAAGCACAAGAAAAGGACGAACAAGATCTTTTTTCTGATTCTAACTTCATTGGATTTGAATTTAGAAACATTGGACCTGCTTTTATGTCGGGTAGAATAGCTGATATAGCTATTCACCCAAGGAATAATAATATCTGGTATGTGGCTGTTGGATCGGGAGGTGTATGGAAAACTGAAAATTCAGGCACAACATGGACTCCAGTGTTTGATAATCAATCCACTTATTCAATTGGATGTGTTACTATTGATAAAAATAATCCAAATATAGTATGGGTTGGTACAGGTGAAAATATTGGAGGTCGACATGTAGGATATGGCGATGGAATCTATTTAAGTAAAGATGCAGGTGCCAGTTGGGAAAATATGGGATTGAAAGAATCTCAGCATATTTCAAAAATCATTATACATCCCGAAAATTCGGATGTTTTATGGGTTGCTGCTCAGGGACCTTTATGGACGAACGGTGGTGAACGGGGACTCTATAAAACTTCTAACGGAGGTAAAACATGGAAAAAAACTCTAGGCGATAATGAATGGACAGGAGTTACCGATATAGTAATTGATCCAAGAAATCCTGATCGATTATATGCTGCTACATGGCAAAGACACAGAAATGTGGCTGCTTATATGGGTGGTGGACCCGGAACTGCAATATACAAATCCGAAGACGGAGGCGTAAATTGGGAAAAGCTTTTAAAAGGATTGCCTACTTCTAATATGGGTAAAATTGGCTTAGCCATTTCTCCGCAAAAACCAGATGTATTGTATGCTGCAATAGAACTAGATCGTAGAACTGGCGGAGTGTATAAATCAGTTGATCGTGGAGCATTGTGGACTAAACAATCCGATGCTGTATCCGGAGCTACAGGACCACACTATTACCAAGAGCTATACGCATGTCCACATCAATTTGATAAGATTTATCTAATGGATGTTAGAGTTCAGGTATCTGAAGATGGAGGAAAAACTTTTCAACGAATGAAAGAAAAATTTAAACATTCAGATAATCACTCTTTAGCGTTTAGAAAAGACGATCCAAATTATCTTTTGGTTGGCACAGATGGTGGAATTTATGAATCATTTGACTTAACAGAAAATTGCAGGTACGTACCAAATTTGCCCATAACACAATTTTATAAGGTAGCTGTTGATGATGCTGTGCCATTTTATAATATTTATGGAGGCACACAAGATAATAGTACACAAGGTGGACCATCTAGAACGGATAATGTTAGTGGAATAAGAAATTCAGATTGGGAAATTGTGCTTTTCGCTGATGGTCATCAACCAGCTACAGAACCGGGAAATCCTGATATTGTATATGCGGAATGGCAGCAAGGAAACTTGGTGCGAGCAGATAGAACAACAGGAGAAATTGTATATATACAACCACAACCCGAAGAAGGAGAGGTTTATGAGCGATTCAACTGGGATGCACCTATCTTAGTAAGTCCACACAAAACTACCAGAATATACTTTGCATCACAAAGAGTATGGAAATCTGATGATCGTGGTGATAGTTGGACAGCAATTTCGGGTGATTTAACCAAAAATCAGGAAAGAATAGAATTACCCATTATGGGAAAGCAGTGGAGTTACGATTCTCCATGGGATTTAAGCGCAATGTCTAATTACAATACAATTACTTCACTAGCTGAATCGCCTGTGCAGGAAGGTTTAATATATGCTGGAACGGATGATGGTATGATTCAGGTAACAGAAGATGGAGGTGCAAATTGGAGAAAAATTGAGATTAACAAATTACCGGATGTACCTGCAACTGCATTTGTAAATGATATTAAAGCAGATTTGTTTGATGCAAATACGGTTTATATTGTACTTGACAATCACAAATTTGGCGACTTAAGCCCTTATTTATATAAAAGCACAGATAAAGGAAGATCCTGGAAATCTATCAAAGGAAACATACCTGATAGAACCTTGTTATGGCGAATTGTTCAAGATCATGAAAAGCCACAATTGATGTTTTTAGCCTCGGAGTTTGGAATTTATTTTACAATAAATGGTGGGGCAAAATGGATTAAATTTTCTGGAGGGGTTCCTACTATCTCTTTCCGTGATCTGGCAATTCAAAGAAGAGAAAGCGATTTAATTGGAGCATCTTTTGGACGCAGCTTTTATATTTTGGACGATTATACGGCACTTAGAGAAGTTTCAGAAGAGCAACTCAAAGAAGAAGCAACTTTATTCCCTACACGTAAAGCCTGGTGGTATATTCAGCGCACACCACTAAGCGATGAAAAAGGTTCCTTTGGAGCTCAGTTGTATACGGCGCCAAACCCGCCTTTCGGAGCAGTATTTACATATTATATTGGAAAGGACTTTAAAACATTAGAAGAAATAAGAAAGGAAAAGGAAAAAGAACTTATTAATGAAAATAAGAATATTCCATTTCCTG
>PKTC01000219.1 GCA_002869305.1 Marinilabiliales bacterium | reverse complement strand
GGTATTGTTTGGTGGTGGAGAAAATTGCGAGAAAAAGGAGAATTTACTCTTTCTAAAAGAATTGATTGAAGCAGGAAAATTAAAACCTGTTCTTGATAAAACATTTCTGCTTGAAGAAATAGTCGAAGCGCATAGATATGTTGAGGATGGACATAAAAAAGGAAATATTGCAGTCAGGGTTTCTTAAGAGGGCGAAATTTAATGCGAAATTGATATAACAGAATATTTCGTTTTATATAAATGTTATTTGTTCTTAAAAATTGAAGAAAACCTTACCTTTGATTTGAAACAAATTAAACACACCGATGAAAATTGATGCTGTTTTATGGGATTATGATGGCACCATTGTTAACTCCGTTCCCAAAAATATTGACATAACCAAACAAATATTAGCAAAGGTCGCACCTCATTTATCAGAAGAAGGATTGCCTAAATATCTGAAAAGTGAAAAAGACTATCATATTGCAAATCATGCTGCAAGAAATTGGCAGGATTTATATCTTAATTATTATGGTTTAAATGAAAATGAAACCGTAATAGCTGGAAAACTTTGGACTGAATTCCAATTAAAAAATACAACCCCGGTTAAATTGTTCCCAGGTATTTTCGATACCATAAATAAGTTAACTTGCCCTCAAGCCATATGTTCTCAAAATTCGGCTTTGAACATAAAACAAGTTTTGAAAGAAAATAATCTACTTCATAAATTTAATGTTATTATTGGTTATGATGATATTCCTGAAAACGAACAGAAACCATCTGCAGCTGGTGGAATTTTATGCTTAAACAGAATTTTTAAAGAAATACATAGTAAAACCATCATGTTTATTGGTGACCATGTCGGCGATGTGCAATTCGCAAGAAATATGGAATCTGAATTGTTAAATACAAACAAGATAATTTCGGTTGCGGCTAATTATAGTGGAGCTAACATAAGTTCATGGAAACATCAGCCCGATTATATAGTTAATACACCTGTCGAATTGCTTTCAATTATTTATAGCTAATTTGATTTTATTCACGCATCTTTTTAACAAATTGTAATATCTTTAAATTCTGTTAACTGAGTAATTGATATTCAAAATGCAACAGTTAGAAATTAATACAGACCGATTAGTCCTTCGTACAATAAGTATTCACGATACTGAAGCTATTTTAAAGTATCGGTCCGATGATAATGCAAACAAGTATCAGGGTTGGATACCTAATAGTATTGAGGATGTTTTTGAGTTTATCAATAAGCGAGTTGTTCCTGAAATAAACCAACCCAATACCTGGCATCAATTAGTTATTATACAGAAAGATAGTAATGAAATCATTGGTGATATTGGAATCCATTTTATGGATCAGGAAGGTTTGCAGGTTGAGGTTGGTTTCACTTTAGACAAAAATCATCAGGGAAAGGGATATGCAACAGAATCGATACAAAAGGTAATAGGGTATCTTTTCAATATCTTAAATAAACATAGAGTTGTAGCATCCGTTGATCCTCGAAATAAAAAATCAATTCGTCTTTTAGAAAGACTGGGTTTTAGAAAAGAGGCCCATTTTAAAAAGAGTTTGCTTATGAATGGTGTTTGGGTTGATGACATCATATATGCTATCTTAAAAGAAGAATGGCTAGAAAAATAATTTTAAAATAGCTATCGAATTAATAATATGGTAGCTTGAGTATTCTATTTCAATTTTTTGTCCCTTACAAATATCACAATATAAATGATTTAAGTATAAAAACTATTTAACTAATATCTAATTGTTGATCTGGAAAAACCGTTCTTGACATTCGTCAATTGAAATTAAGAAACTTCTGAGTTTTTTTGTGCTGAATTAATTTGAATGGCATTATGGAAGCGGAAATAAATCATTTTGTAGAAAAGAAAGCTATGCTTCGAAAATTCTACAAAAAGTTTATGAGGAACGGAAGAAGGCTCATTATTCAGAAATATGGTAAACAAAAAGGCGAGAGATTATTAAAGGAATTATGGATCACTTTCGAATCATTAATCCCTGAGATGCCGATCATAAGAACAGATGATCCTGCTCTAGAAAGACATGTAATTTTGCAAACCATTTACTTAGCAATTTATAAGACTTTAAAAAAACGAGATGAGAAAACAGAGGATATATGGCAACTATGTGCCGATATGATTGATAAAATGTTTCAGTCCATTCCTAAGTATTTAAAATGGTTAGTAGGAAAGAACTTGTTTTCAAACAAAGAAAAGATGAGAATTATGAGTTCTGCAATCACTTCACATGTAATTAATTATTCCGAGGATTTTCAATTCGATTATATTGTGGGTGATGGAAATCATTTCGAGTATGGTTATAATATGACTCAATGTCCTGCTTGTGCCTTTTATAAAAGACAAAATGCCGAGGAATTTACACCCTATGTTTGCCGCACAGGAGAATTATTTAGCAAACATTATGGATATAAGCTTATCAGAACACAAACCTTAGCAAACGGATACAAGTATTGTGATTTTAGGTTTAAACAGAATTAAAGATTGATAAATGTGTTGTAGCAACAGGCAAAATTATTGTAGCTGATTTTCCTTTTTCCAGCCTTGTTTTCCAATCACATTTGCTTTCTTGACAATAGTCAAGACTGCTTTTTTCTTTATTTAGTATATTTGATAATTATTATCAAAAAAATAATTAGAAAAAATGTGGCATGGTGTAAAAAGTTTCTTTCATGTAATCATTGTTTTTCAGTGCGTTTTATTTGTTCTTTACCTTCTGGGTTATAAAGACATTCGAAAATCAAGCAAATGGTTGTTAATGTTATTCCTCATAATGACAGCATTGACCGAATTAGGTGGTACCCTCTCACATTTTTTGGAGTTAAGAACAATACTTATTGATAGAGCGCCATTAAGTTTATATGCCTATTATCCATTTAAGTTAGCTTCTATTCCATTAATATACTTATATATTGTTTCATTAACACATAAAGATTATACATTTAAGTCAAATCATTTGCTGCATTTTATTCCTTTTCTAACCGTGGCCATTTATATTCCTATTAAATTTTACAGTCTTGAACCTTCTATAGCTAAAACACTGGTTGAAAACAGGACTCTTTTAGAAGGCTTGGATTATGATATTATCAAGTTTGCTGAGTTTTTTCAATTTTATATATATGCTGTACTTTCCATAATTCTTATTAAGAAATACCGTAAAAGAATAAAAGCTTCTTTTTCAACAGTAGATAACATCTATTTGTCTTGGCCATATATTGTAATTTGGGGATTAATTTGCTGGAAAACGCTTCGAATGACGGATTATCTATTATATGTAAGCATTGAAGAGATTGACATTAAAATTTTATACCTGTTTTATATAGCTGGCGAGATAGTATTTTTAATATTTATTTCGCTGTTATTTCTTAAAGGTTTAAAGCAACCCAATGTATTTTTTGGTATCATAGAAGGAACTTCGAAAGGGAAATATGAAAAAACAGCAATTCCCGAAATACAGAGAAAGTCGTATGAAAATAAATTGACTCAATTAATGGAAGAAGAAAAACCCTATCTCGATCCATTTATAAACATTAAGGAACTTGCTGAAAAGTTGTCATTTCAGACCCATCATCTTTCTCAGGTTATAAATAGTTCATTTAATAAAAACTTTTTCGATTTTATTAACTCATATAGAATAGAAGAAAGTAAGAGATTATTAACAAAATATACTCCTCAGGAAAAAACAGTTTTAGAAATTTTATATGATTGTGGATACAATTCTAAATCAGTTTTCAATACAGCATTCAAAAAACAAACAGGATTAACTCCAACTCAGTATCGAGAGAAAGCCACCATGAAAGTAGCATAAATTCTGAGAAATTGGTTCGACATTACAAAACAGGTCGACCAGAATACCAATACTTATTTACTTTGTCATTGAATATTAAAATTTACGATGATGTAGAAATTATTAATTATTCTTGCTGTACTAATTACTCAATTTTCATTTGCTCAAGAAAGGGTTGAGATTACAAGAATTAGTGAAGAGATTATTTTAGATGGGATCATTAATGAATCCGTATGGAGTCAAATACCTACTTTACCATTTATTCAACATAAACCAGTTTATGGGAATGAAACTACAGAGCGAACAGAAGTTCGTATTGCATATGATGACAATTACCTGTACATCGCGGGGAGTCTTTACGATATAGAAGTAGTACAATATACATCGCTGGAAAGGGATGGAGGAAACTCCAGTAGCGATTGGTTTGGAGTTGCCATTGATTCTTATAATGATAAAGAAAATGGAACTGCTTTTTTTACAACTCCAAGCGGTTTAAGGTGGGATGCAACTGTTTTAGATGGACAATCGGGGATAGAGTTAAATACCAACTGGAACTCATATTGGGATGTAGAAACTTCAATAAATGATGAAGGCTGGTTTGCAGAATTCCGAATACCTTTATCAAGCCTTCGCTTCCAAAATATAAATGGAGAAACCGTCATGGGATTAATAAGCTGGCGTTTATTAGCAAGAAATTTTGAATGGGATATTTATCCTGATATCTCTCCTGAAGTAGGAATGAACAGTTATTACAAAATATCTCATGCTCAGGAAATTGTTTTTAAAGATATTGAAAGTAAAAAACCGGTGTATATTACTCCATATTTGTTAGGAGGAATTACAACAAATTATGAGCATAATGCAGATTTAACCAAACTGGTATCATCCGAAAAATACAAAACTGAAGCTGGACTTGATTTGAAATATAGCGTAACCTCAAATTTAACTTTGGATGCGACGGTTAACACTGATTTTGCGCAAGTAGAAGCTGATAACCAGGAAATAAACTTATCACGATTTTCGCTGTTCTATCCTGAAAAAAGAAAATTTTTCCAGGAGAGAGCTTCAAGTTTTGAAATGAATTTTTCAGGATACAACCAGGTATTTTACAGCCGTCGTATTGGTATTCATAATAATGAACAGGTAAGAATTTATGGAGGTGCACGACTCGTTGGAAGAACAGGTGGCTGGGATATCGGTTTTCTAAATATGCAAACCGAGGAAACGAATGACTTAACTTCAGAAAATTTAGGTGTTTTAAGGTTAAGAAGACAAGTGCTTAATGAGAATTCAAATCTTGGAATTATCACAACAACACGATTAGGAGCAGACGGAAACTACAATGTAGTTTATGGTTTCGACGGAACAATAAAACTTTTCGGAGAGGATTACTTCAAATTTGCTGTTGCACAAAGTGCCGAGAATGATGTAAACAATGATCCGGCCTCCATGGATCCAACACGGATTTATTTAAATTTTCAGCGTAGATCAATTGCCGGATTTTCATACCTTGTAGAAGGCTCTCATGTAGGAGAAACGTATAATCCCGGTCTTGGTTTTGAAGATAGAGATAATTATAAAAGCTTAAATGTAAAATTAAAATATGCATGGTTTCCGGATGAAAAATCTAAATTCTTCCAACATCAAACTTCAGTTAGATCATTGATCATTTTTAACAATGCTACAGGAGAATTAGAATCGGCGCAGTACGGACCAAAATGGTATTTTGCTACTAAATCAGGGCTTACCGGGCATATCATGCCTAGAATAAATTATGAGAATGTTTATGATACACTAAATATTGATGAAAAAACTTTTATTCCAAACAAACAATATGATTTCTTTGACCTTTATTTATATCTGTGTACATCAGATTCTAATCCTTATCAAATTTATAGTACAATAAAATATGGTAATTTTTACGATGGAGATAGATTTTCATCAAACTTAACTTTAAGAGGAAACGTATCAAAGCATTTTGAGTTTGAAACAACATATAAATATAACTATGTACAATTCTCAAATAGAAATCAAAACTTTGAAAATCATATCGGACGATTGAGAGCTCTAATCATGCTGAATACCAAATTCTCGTTGTCCTCATTTGTTCAATATAATAGTGCCAATGAATCAGTTTCTTCAAATGTTAGATTCAGATACAATCCAGCAGAAGGACACGATCTTTACGTTGTTTATAACCAGTCATCGCTAACAGACAATCATCCTATTGCAAATATAAATCCTGACAATAAATTTTGGACGGTGATGCTTAAATACAACTATACCTTTAAATTTTAAGACTAAAGGCTATTTTATCTCAAACCATTGACAATCCTTTTGCCTTATAAATCCTAGTTTGGATATAAGGTTCAAGGATTTTTTATTGGTATGTTCAATGTAGACAAATGGTATTTTACCTGTTTTTCGAATTTCCTTTATAAGTGATATGGTTATGCTATATCCATAGCCTTTTTTACGTTCTTCGTCAAGAACATGTAAAAAGCCCATTGCTCCATCATCCTGGGTTAAACCCCAGGCAACTAATTTATCCTGCTTAAAAATTCCTTTGCCTGGTCCTTTTTTTATTTGATGTTCAATATATTCAATGGAAAGAAATTCTTTGTAATCAGAGTTCACGTAAATGGTTTCTGCATCCCTTTGGCTTAGGTTCTTAATCTGGTGTTTGGGTGCTGGGAAACAAATCTCATCGGGCAAATAGAATTGCTTTAAAGCTAGGTTCCATAGTATTTCATGATTTTTTGTTATGGTTGGGATCATCCATTCTTCAATTGCACCAAAGCAGGTATCTTTTTCTGTTAATCGATCTTTTACTAAAGTTAATTCTTCTTGATTAGGGCACGCAATATAAACCCAATCTCTGTCGCTCTTTCCGCGCACAATGAACGAATTTTCAACTTTCTCAACACCATTGATCTGGTTATTTTCTATAAAATTGATTATGCTAATGTTTTTTAGACTATCGCGCTTAAGAATTTCAAGATACTTTTCCATTACCAATAATTTTGATTTAGACTAGGATGGTTTAGAAACCAACTCCATAAAGTTTTCCGGTTTTTTTAAATTTTTAAATCCATATTGTTCGTATAGACCATGTGCATCTGAAGTTGCAAGTCCCCAACGTTGCAAATTTTGCAGCTGATCATGATTCATAACAGCTTCCATCAACTTTTTACCTAGTCCGAGTTTTCTGTATTCATCTAAAATGAATACATCCATAATCCATGCAAAAACCGAATAATCAGTAACAATTCGGGCAAAACCTACTTGCTTTTTTTGAGAGTACATGAAAAAGCAAAGTGAATTTTCAATTGCCATCTGAACAGTTTTAAG
>PKTC01000443.1 GCA_002869305.1 Marinilabiliales bacterium | reverse complement strand
TACGGACCGGCATCTACAATGTACGGATCAAATGCATTTTTGGGTGTAATAAACATTATTACCAAATCCGGATCAAAATTGGAAAACGCTTCCATTTCGCATTTTCTGGCAGGTGTAAATGACAATTCTTCTTTTGGCTTAAGCACAGTTTGGGGAGGCAAAAGAGATAAGTTTGATTTCTTATTTGCGAGTTCCTATTCTCAAATAGACTATTCTGGAATTACAATTAAAAATATCCCAGGAAGAAACATATATACCAGCAATGATATTAGTAAAAAAAATGAATCGAATCCTTTAGCCATATTTGCAAAGTTAAGTTACGAAGACGAGAAGTTTGGTAAGGTTACTTTGGACGGGACACAACAAATTATTAATTCATATGCTGATTTTTTAGATTGGGGTGCACTTACACATAATAACAATATGAGTATCCTTAATACGTATGAGCGAATCTCATATGAAAAAGACATTTTAGATAATTTAAGTACATCTGTTACTCTTGCCCACTCATCAGGGAAACCCCTTAAAAATGAAATTCTTGATACCGATACTGATCCAACCGAATGGATTGAAAGAGAAGTTAGCTATAATAGTTACGATATAACAAGTAATTTATCTTATAACTTTGATGAGATTAATAACATTTCGCTGGGTATAGATTACACAACAGACCATCACGATCATCAAAAATTCTATACGGTAAATAATTCAGGTACAAGAATCCTTAATCCTGGAGGTACAGATGGAATTAAAGATTTTAATAATCTGGGTATTTATTTACAAATGATTTTTAATGCTTCCGAATTTTTCAATGTTAATATCTTAAAAGATTTAACCTTGACTGCTGGTTATCGATATGATTACCACAATATTTATGGAGATGTTTTAACTTATCGCCTGGCAGCTGTTTATCATATCTCAGAAGATCTTAGTACAAAAATTATGTATGGCACCTCTTTTAATGCGCCATCATCAGTACAATTATACTCTAATTATATCTCACCAGGAGGAATAGTTGGAAACCCACTTCTAAAACCTGAAAAGGCCAAAACTTTAGAATGGGCATTAATGGGAAAGATCATTGAATCGGTTAATTTTAATACGAATATTTTTTATACCGAGATAGACGATAAAATTGAATATCTTTTGCCTTACGGTCAAATTACAAATATTACAGCAGAAAACGTCTCAAACATTTACTCAGCTGGATTTGAGGCAGAACTTAATGCAAGTTTATATCAAAATACCGCATATTTAAATTATTCATATCAAAAAAGCATTCTTGAGAAGACGGATCCTTTACTTCAAGAAATAAGGGTTAATACTGCACTTTATCCTAACCATATGATTAAGTTTGGAGATATATATCATTTACCTAAATATTTTGTAAATATTAATCTTGAAGGAAAATACCTTAGTTCCAGAATAGCTAGTGATCAAAATAATTTTATCTATGACCCAATTAACTATTCAACCAGAAGATATGAATTAGATCCATACTTAATACTAGATCTTACAATTAGTTCAGCCAATCTCAAGATATTTGAGAATAGTAAAACCAAAATAAGTTTTAAAATAACGAATCTACTAGATACTAAAATAGTTTACCCTGGATTTAACAACTATGATATTCCGGGAATTGGACGTTCATTTTATTTTCGATTTACTCAATACATATAGGCGATGAAAAAACATAAATTAATACTACCATTGGTTTCTTTGTTTTTTCTTATTTCGATAGGATGCGAAGATTTAAAAGAAGACTACAATCTACCAGAATATGAAAACTCAATTAAAATTGGGGTTGTGGGTGATGTTTCAATTTTAAGAGAGCAAGTTGAAAATATGTTCTTTGGAGCGAAACTTGCTAGTGAAGAAATTAACCAAAATGGTGGAATAGATATAGATAATTTGAATTACAATCTTGAACTTATATATAAAAACTCAGGTGGATCTGCTGAACAAGGAATAAAAGTAACCAATGAACTTATTGAAGAAGGTATTGATATAATTATTGGGCCAACATTTTCGTCCGTAGCAATTGAAATGGCCGAATTATGTATTGAAAATGATATTCTGATGATGACATACGCTGCCACAACTCCTGAGCTTACTTTTCTAGATGATAAAAATTTAATTTGGAGAACTTGCCCGTCTGATCATACTTTTGGTGCAATATCTGCACAATATTGTTTTGATTCTCTGCAATATGAAACTGCATCTGTATTTTACAGAGATGATCGTTTTGGACAGGGGCTATCCAATATTATTAAAGAAAATTTCATTGGGTTTGGAGGTAACATTGCCAATTATATATCATATCCTGGAGATATAGTTGATTTAGGAACCTACGATTTCAGTTTTGAATTAAATTCGCTTTTAGGTCAGAATGTTGATGTTATTTTCATTATAGCATTTTCATCAGAAATTGCTGTTCTTACCAATGAAATTTACAATAACCAGTTGTATCAACAATTGGAATCTAAACCAAGAATTTTTTTAAACGACGGGATTGTTCCTGAAGAGCTTATTATTAACGGGAATACTGAACTTTTAGAAACCGTAATTGGCATAACCAGTACAAACGAAGGCAATTTTAATTATAATACATATAAATTAAACTATATTGATCGATTTGGCTTTTCTCCTTCGACTTACTCAGAACACGCATACGATGCTGTTTATAGCATTGTCTATGCAATGCTAAGAGCTAACTCAGACGACCCTTTAGATATCATATCATACTTGCCTGAAATATCTGGAACAGAAAATCATACCGACCAGCAAGTTAGTGAGCCTGTTATTATAAATGTAAATGAATATGGTGTTGCAAAAAATATTATCAATAAGGGAGAACTTATTAATTATGAAGGAGCATCTGGTCCAATAAATTATGATAGCAACGGTGATCCTATACCGAAAATCGTTATTTGGGGAATACAAAATAATGAATACATGGAGATAACTTATTACGGGAAATAATTCTTGGCAAATATCAATAGAACATATAAGCTTTCAATACCTTACAAAAGAATTCTTTTATTCTTAGCTTTAGCTTTGTGTTCAATTCATACATTTTCACAAGCTAATGTTTATATACTAAAAGCGGTTTATCTTGAGAAGATTTCCAGATTTGTCAGCTGGCCCCAGGAAGCTCAGATGGATAATCCTGACCTACCCTTTGTTATTGCTATAATTGGGAAAACACCTCTTGCTGATAATCTTGAACAAATATATTCAACTCAGAAGATCTATGATAAGAAAGTTGAAATTAGGAGAATATCAAATTTATACGAAATAGAAAGTGTACACATACTGGTTATTGCAGAATCGGAACGGAAAAATTTGCAAAATATCTTAACTTTAACAAAAAAATTACCTGTTTTAACGGTTGGTGAGACTCCTGGTTTTGCAGAAAAAGGAGTGCAAATAAACTTTTATGAAGATAAAAATAAGCTGAGGTTCGAAATTAACGAAACTGCGGTGCTTCAATCTTCACTACAAATGAGTTTTTATTTATTAAATACAGCTAGAGTTGTAAATCCTGTAAAGGAAAATTAATGAAGATATTTCAAAACATATCCATCAAAAATAAAATAATTGCCATTATTCTAATGGTGAGTACTGTTACTATGCTAATTGGATTTACCATTGTTGGTATAAGCGACATTAACAGTTTAAAGCAGGAAATGTTGCTGAATAGCTTAATGAATACTCGATTAATTGGCGAATATTCAGTAGCTTCTCTTACGTTTGACGATGACAAAGGAGCAGAAGATATTCTGGCTAAGCTTTCTACTATACCAGGGGTTAATAAAGGTGCCATTTACGATAAAAATGGAGTGTTATTTGCATCTTATAAAAGATCTGATGATTTATTTATCAATCCACTATATGAAAATCCGGATGAACTTGTAGAATCGGTAAGTATATTTACCAGTTCTGCTCTTATTATAAAGAATCCTATTGTTTATGAGAATTTCAGATATGGGATCATTGTTGTTGAAGCAGATACGTCTCTCTTAACAGAAAAAATGAAAGAATACTTATTCATTCTTATAGGAATACTTCTGGGAATGATTTTTTTCTCATTTATACTAGCCAATAAACTACAAAAGCCCATATCTCAGCCAATTTTGGATCTTGCAAAATTAACTAGAAAAATATCAGGGGAAGGCGATTATAATGTTCGAATTGAAAGAAAAAGTAATGATGAAATAGGGATCCTCTATGATGATTTCAACGAAATGCTTCAGCAAATTTTAAGTCGTGAAGAAGCTCGTGATAGGGCTGAGAAAAAATTAGTTGAAGCAAAAGAAAAAGCAGAAGAAAGTGATCAATTAAAGTCCGCATTCTTAGCCAATATGTCGCATGAGATCAGAACTCCTATGAATGCCATTCTGGGTTTTGCAGAGTTAATTACCATGCCTGATTCCGAAGTTACACCCGAAGAAAAAGAAAGTTTTATTAAATTAATAAATAACAGTGGAAATAATTTGCTAAGGCTGATTGATGATATCATTGATATTTCAAAAATTGAGGCCGGGCAAATTAAAATTCACAAAAAAGAATGTCAATTAAATCAAATCTTAAAAGAAATTCAGCAATCGTTTCTTGAAATTAGAAAGCAAAAAGGAAAAGAAAATGTTGATATTCGATTAAACGAAAATGCGAAATCTCAAAACCTTATTATAAAAACCGATCCCCTGCGGCTTAATCAGATTTTAATTAACTTAATTGACAACGCATTAAAATTTACTGAAGATGGTTTTATTGAATTTGGGTATGAAATTTTAAATGAAGAAAAGCTTTTGTTCTATGTTAAGGATACTGGGGTTGGAATGGAACATAAGAAAAAGGACACTGTTTTTGATCGCTTCACAAAAATAGAGGATGATAAATCAAGATTGTATCGTGGTGCTGGATTAGGTTTAGCCATTAGCAAAAGCCTGGTTGAACTATTAGGCGGCGATATTTGGGTCGAATCTGTTCCTTCTGAAGGTTCTACATTTTATTTTAACATACCTTTTGATAAGCTGAAAGAATTAGAGAAAAGTGTTCAAATCTTATCCGTTTCCGATAACTACGATTGGGCTAATATTACTATATTAGTTGCTGAAGATGAACCTGCCAATATAATTTATATCGAAGAAGTTTTAAAAATAACTAAAGCAAAAGTCTTAAAGGCAATGAACGGGAAAGAAGCTGTTGAGATATTTGAAAACAATGACCATATTGATATTGTAATCATGGATATAAAAATGCCAGAAATGGATGGTTATGAGGCAACTAAATTGATTAAAAAGATAAATAAAAATGTTCCGGTTATTTCTCAATCGGCATATGCAATGCCTGGAGATATTGACAAAGGTTTGGATTCGGGCATGAATGATTATTTAATTAAACCTGTAAAACCAAAAATGCTATTATCCGTATTAAATAAACATTTAAATAGATTATCGCCAACAGGATGAAAAAACGAATTAAAATTTATGTAACATTAGCAATTCTCTTCGTTTTGCTGTTTTTATTTCTCCAGCCTAATCCCTATTTCCGAAGAGCAATATTTTATTTTACCGCTGATATTTCGGATTACAAAATTTTTCCTGAACGAACCGTAGCTCATGGAGAATATCAACCCTGGAAGATGGCTTCAGAATTTAACTCATATGTGTTAAGTTCAGAAGATATTCATTTATTAGATAGCTTTAAAACAACTGCCTTTGTAGTAGTAAAAGATACCAACTTAGTTTTTGAAAATTATTGGGATGGATATTCTGAAAATTCTAAGTCCAGTTCATTTTCCATGGCAAAAAGTGTAGTTGGCTTATTAACTGGTATAGCTATTGATGAAGGTTTAATTCAATCTGTCGATGATCCGGTTGCAAAATATCTTCCCGAATTCGAAAATAAAAAATATGAAATTACCATTCGTGATTTACTAACGATGAGTTCTGGTCTAAAATGGAATGAAAGTTATTACAATCCCTTTTCAGAAACAACCAAATCATACTATGGGACAAACCTTGATGAACTAGTATTAAAAAGTAAATGTAAAATACCACCAACAAAGCAATACGAATACATTGTCGTAAACCCACAAGTATTGAGTATCATCATAAAACGATTAACTAATTCTACTTTAAGCGAATATACTTCAGAAAAATTATGGAAACCTCTAGGAGCTAAAAATGATGCTTCCTGGAGTTTAGATCAAGAAGGATGATCGGAAAAAGCAACATGTTGTTTTAATTCGAACGCTCGTGATTTTGCGCGCCTTGGACAACTTGTCTTAAATAAAGGAAAATGGAATGGGAAACAACTTATTTCCGAGTCTTACCTTAAAGAGGCACTAACTCCTGCTGAGTATCTGGTCGATGACGAAAATAAACCTGTCGACTTTTACGGATATCAATGGTGGATTGGCAATTACAAAAACTTAGATTTTTATTATGCCCGGGGCATTTTAGGTCAGTATATTGTTGTTATTCCGGAAAAAAATCTCGTATTTGTTCGATTGGGTCATAAAAGAAGCAAGGAAAGTTTGAACCATCATCGGAAGGATTTATTCCGTTACATTGATTTAGCATTAAAAATTGCAGAGTAGTATATAATATTAAAAGCAGCCTTGAATGGCTGCTTTGTTTTTATAATCATTTTGATGTAGCCTATAAAATTATATTTTCATTATATCTTCTTCCTTCGCCTTCACAACCTGGTCAATTTTTTCCCCATAACTATCTGTCACCTTCTGTATTTCATCCGAAGCTGTTTTTGAAGCATCCTCAGAAAGACCATCTTTTTCAAGCTGCTTAATTTCATCATTGGCATCTTTTCGCGCACTTCTGATACTTATTCTGGCATTTTCACCTTCCATATGCACCTGCTTTACTAAAGTCTTTCTTCTCTCCTCGGTTAATGCTGGAATACTAATTCTTATCAATTCGCCATTATTCATCGGTGCAAAACCTAAATTTGCATTAATGATTGCTCTTTCAATAGGTTCAATCATTGTTTTTTCCCATGGCTGAATGGCGATTGTTTTTGGATCAGGAGTTCCAATATTTGCAACCTGATTTAAAGGAGTTTGATTCCCATAATAATCAACAGTTACAGTATCCAGCATTCTAGGATTTGCTTTACCTGCTCTTAACGAACCAAGCTCTAACTCTAAATG
>PKTC01000066.1 GCA_002869305.1 Marinilabiliales bacterium | reverse complement strand
TCACTAATCACTATTCACTAATCACTATTCACTAACCACAAAAAAAGCACATCCATTTCTGAATGTACTTTCAACTTATCTTGTATTGCTGTGTAGCGATTAATCTTTATAATCGATATTTTTGCCCAGAGTTCCTCTTAATCGCTGGAAAAAATTCTTTCTTTCAGTAAGAGATACAAAATCTTGAACAAAAGCTTTTTCTTCGTCAATCTCATACTCGGGAATATCCATTGTTTCCAGTAAATCGGTTGAGAAAGGAATAAAATCAATGGGTACATTCATTTTTTTCGATGGCCTTTCCATCCACTTCGATTGATAAGGATCCGTAGCCAGTGCTACTTTCTTAAAACCTTTTTCCTGGGCCAGGTTGTACGAATAATATACATTTTCTACACTATGTTCTGCCTGGGTCTCAATAATAATATTCTCTTCAGGGATTCCCATCTTCTTAGCATACATAGCCATTATTTTCGCTTCTACGTAGGGCGTATATACTGCCGAACCAGAATATATAATGTTTTTGGTATAACCATTCTGATATAGATAAAACGACCAGTAAATTCGTCCCATCAATACCCTGGTCCAATATTCATCGTTGTAAGGAACACCCGGTACAATAATAGCATCATAGGGTGCATTAACTTCTACATTTGCGATGGTTTTATCCGGACTCTTTGCAAATAACTGAAAAGATCCAAAAAGCATAGATACGATGCTAAACATGATTATTAAGTTTCGAAAATTTTTCATAATATTAAAGTTTTAATTTAAGAAACAAGATTTAATTTATTTTGTTCAATAAAATTTTAATTTATTTAAACAAAGTAAAAAGATAATCTATTTATAAACCATTAAATTTTATTTTATGCAACCCATCAAAGCTTTATTACCAGTCTCTATATGGCTTATGCGTATTGGTTTAGTCCTTTACGCATACGAGGAGTATTTTAAAACCTTTTCAAAATTTCATCTCGATAAAGTAGAATTTTATATAGCGGCTCTTTTTCTTATTTTTAGTGCTATCATTTTTGTAACCGGAATAAAAAAGAGATCGGCGCTAACTGTAATCTCTGGTTTTGTTATCACATTGATATCTATTTATAATGTAATTAATACCATTGATGGGGGATTAGACACCGGATTAATCCTTAACTTTTTGATTGCCAGTATTGCCGTTTACTTTTTAGCTAACCCAGGCGGAAAGTAGATTAGCTTATTATTTCTGCATATTGAAAATATTGTGGAACTTTCATTGTTTTACGATATTTTCATTTAATTTTAGCCAACACTTTTAGTAACCTTATAAGTTTGTTTTGGAATAATGAGCAAAATTCTTTTTTTATATTACTCACAATCAGGTCAGTTAACAGAAATCGTAAAAAACTTTGCCAAACCTTTCGAAAAGTCAGGTGATTACTCCATTACCTATGCAAGCATTGAGCCTGTAAAAGATTATCCATTTCCCTGGACCGGAGCTTCATTTTTCGATGCATTCCCAGAGTCGGTAGAGCGCATACCTTGCGAAATTAAACCGCTCGATTTAGGCGATGAAGATTTCGATTTAATCGTATTTGCATATAGTGTTTGGTACATGTCGCCATGTATACCTTGCAATTCTTTTTTACTGTCAGATCAGGCAAAGCGAATATTTAAAGATAAACCTGTAATTACCTTACTTGGAGTTCGCAACATGTGGATTGTCGCACAGGAATATGTAAAATCAAAAATAATCGAAAATGGAGGTAAGCTAATAGGAAACATTGTACTGAGAGATCGCGCGGAGAATTTAACAGGAATTATCACCATATCTTATTTCTTGTTTTCAGGCAGTAAAGGTCGGTTTGCATGGTTTTTTCCTAAAGCAGGAATATCTCAAAAAGATATAGATGGAGTTACAAAATACAGTGATTTGGTGAAGAATCATTTCGAAAAAGGTAATTTAGATTCTTTACAAAAAGAGTTGGTTTCGGAGAAAGCAGTAAAGATAAATCCATACCTTGTTTCGACTGAAAAAACCGCTTATAACAGGGTGTTTCTCAAATGGTCGGCTTTTATGCTTAAAAAGGGTGGACCCGGAAATCCGGCAAGAAAAGGTAGAGTGCGTGCCTTCGCATTTTATTTTACTTTTGCAATTTTACTCATTGCGCCCATTAAATACATATTTTTTCTTATTTTTGCTCCTTTTAGATTCAAAAAGATTAAAGAAGAAATTAGATATTATTCAGGAACAAAATTAAAGTCAAATACTTAGAAGAATATATACAATGCCGAATAAGGTTTACATAAATAACATAGCACGATTTTTACCCAACGAACCGGTTTCTAACGACGAAATGGAAAGCGTTTTAGGAATGGTAAACGATAAACCATCCCGATCAAGAAGAATCGTACTCAGACAGAATGGAATACAGAACAGGTATTATGTGATCGATAAAAATGGCGATATCAAATACAACAACGCTGAAATAACAGCGAATGCAGTAAAAAATCTTGAAAACGAGCATTTCTCAATCAAGGATATCGAAGTATTATCATGTGGCACTTCATTGCCAGATCAGTTACTTCCTTCGCACGCATCCATGGTACATGGTAAATTGGAAAATAAAACCCTCGAAGTTATTTCACCATCAGGAGTTTGCTGTGCAGGAATGCATTCCTTAAAATACGCGTACTTATCTGTTAAATCAGGTGAATCGAAAAATGCTGTATCAACAGGATCGGAAGTGATTTCTACCTTGCTGCGTGCCGATAAGTTTAGTAAAGAAATGAACTGTACCAACACGCTCGAAAAAAATCCAATTTTGGCATTCGAGAAAGATTTCTTACGTTGGATGCTTTCGGATGGTGCAGGAGCTATGCTACTTGAAGATAAACCCAACGAAAATAATATATCATTACAAATAGAGTGGATCGATACCATTTCGTATGCAAATGAATTGGAAGCCTGCATGTATGCCGGTTCTGAAAAAAACGAAGATGGTACTTTAAAAGGTTGGAAAGAGTTCGATCCTGAAATTTGGTTAGAACATTCAATTTTTGCAGTAAAGCAGGATGTCAGATTACTGGATAAATACGTGGTGAATCGTTGTATTACTCCTTTGGCTGCATCGCTTAAGAAAAGAAACCTGGATAGTTTTAAGGATGTCGATTACTTTTTACCACATCTTTCGTCTATGTTCTTTAAGCAAAAGTTGTATGATGAAATGAAAGCACAGGGAATTGAAATCATGGAAGATAAGTGGTTTACCAACCTAACAAAAGTTGGAAACGTTGGTTCTGCATCTATCTACATTATCATGGAAGAATTACTTAAATCAGGAAAACTAAAAAAAGGTGAGAAAATCCTGGTGATGGTTCCTGAAAGCGGTCGATTCTCGTATGCATTTATGTATTTAACAGTTGTTTAAGTATTAACTTAATTATATTCGAGCCCTGCTGATTATTCTGCGGGGCTTTTTATTTGTGCAGACTAATAAGGATTATGTAAATCTATCACAGGAAGAGCAAGGCATACTTTTATCTTCAATTCGCAAATAAAAAATTAGTGTAATTAATCAATATATCTTATTTTAGCCTACGAACAAACTAACTCTAAAGATAACTATGTATAATATTGCATTATTTGGCCCCCCAGGAGCAGGAAAAGGAACTCAATCCCGCAAACTGATCAAAAAATATAATCTTGCATACATTTCTACCGGAGATATTCTGCGCGAAGAAATCGCCGACGGATCCGATTTGGGAATGCAGGCAAAATCTGTCATTGAAAAGGGAGGCCTGGTTTCTGATGAAATCATCGTTCAGATCATAGAAAAAAAGATTAAAACTAATACCGAAGTAAATGGATTTCTTTTCGATGGTTTTCCACGAACAGTTGTGCAGGCATATATACTCGAAGGTTTGTTGCTAAAGTTAAATACTTCCTTGAACTGTATGGTAACTCTTGAAGTTCCGCAGGATCAATTAATGGAACGTATGCTGGAGCGGGCAAAAAAAGAAAACAGAATTGACGATACCATAGAAGTTATCGAAAACCGTTTAAAAGAGTATAAAAATAAGACCATTCCCGTGGTGGATTTTTACAGGGATAAAGGAATATGCTACTCTGTTGATGGCATAGGGACTATCGATGAAATTTTTGAAAGAATAACCAATGTTGTAGAACAGTCGCTTACTAAAACATGGTTAAACGTAGTTCTATTTGGCCCTCCGGGTTCAGGAAAAGGAACGCAGGGAAAAATGGTAGCTGATAAGTACGATTTAGTTTATATATCAACAGGATCTCTTTTAAGAAAGGAAATTGAGAAAGGATCAGATATAGGCTTAACGGCCAAAGAATATATGGAACGTGGAGAAATTGTTCCGGATGAATATGCCATAAAACTGATAGAAAAGCAAATTCAGACTCATCCCGACGCCAAAGGATTCTTCTTTAAAGGATATCCCAGAACCATTGTTCAAGCATATATTCTGGATGGTTTATTGCGAAAACTAGGCTCATCGGTATCTTGTGTTTTTAATCTAGACGTTCCAACACTCGAATCTATAAAAAGACTAACAGCTCGAAGTAAAACTGAGCAGCGAAGATATTACGATATGGATACAGATGTAATTATTCGTAGGTTAGAAAACTTCCAAAAACGTACAATTCCTGTTTTAAATTACTACGAAAAACAGAAAAATATCTATCATATAAATGGAATCGGGAGCGAAGAAGAGGTCTACAAACGACTGGTCGAAAATCTTGAATTAGCATTTAAACATGCTCGATAAATCAAAAGCTCCTTAATTTAAGGAGCTTTTTTAATCAATAATTAATATCTCATCAATTTGTTCCCCTTGCGTATCATAAATAATTGAATATACGCCTATTTCAAACTCTTTGATCTCAAGCATCATAACAATGCTTACCTCAATACTTGGTACAGGGAAATCAATGCTGTCTAAATACAGTGAAACATTCTTGAGTTTTACTCCAATATCTTCAACCTGAATTTTTTCGGGAAGCATTTTACGCAGCTCATTAACATCTTCTCCGGTATAAGCATCGGCCAGCAATCCACTTAAACTGGTTAAGGTTTCTTCAATGAGTTGATCTTTGGTTTTTTTCTGAAAAAGTAAACTTTCAATTTCTTTTTGCATTATACTCTGTTTTGTAGTGTAAATTTCTGTCGAAATTAAACAAAGTTTAAGTGATAAAAAAATTTAAGCATTATATAATTGGCCTGGTTAATTTTATACTTAATTGGCACTTGTTAATATTCCAAAATAGATTTATTTTTGCATATGTTTTAATTATCAACTTATTATGATAATATTAAATCTTAATCATTCAAGTAAAATACCCTTATATCAACAAATAGTTGATCATTTTATTTATATGATTGATAATAATATCCTTAAGACGGGCGACAATCTTCCATCTACTAGAAGCCTTGCCAAACAGCATGACTTAAACCGAAATACCATCTATAAAGCGTATGAAGAGCTATGGGCTCTTGGATACATAGAAAGCACACCTGGCTCGTATTCAAAAGTTAGGAAAAGAATTATAACGCTTAGTAAGGATCCAGTGCGAACAGATCACAACCTAAATTGGGATAGTAAAATAACGAAAGGTGCTTCTATTTTACGAACCCAGTTTAAAAAGAAAGAATCTAAAACACATGCTTTTAAGCCTATTGATTTTAGACCACTATCGCCAGATCCTCACATTATCCCAAACGATGAATTTAGAAAATGCTTGAATGAAGTTTTATTATCAAAAGGGCACGAATTATTATATTATGGTGATCCCGAAGGTTTTAGACCATTGCGTGAATTTCTGGAAACTCATATGCGATTACATTCTATCCATGTTGACTTTTCTGAAATCATTATAACAAACGGTGCTCAAAATGCACTCGAACTAATCGTGAAATTGTTGATTGATCCTGGTGATGTTATTGTCATTGAAAAACCGACCTATTCAGAAGCCATACCCATTTTTAAATACCATCAGGCAAAGATTATTGAAATTCCGATTACCGACGAAGGTCTTGATTTAGAAAAATTAGAACTTGTTTTGGAGAGTTATAATCCAAAGTTCTTATATACCATGCCTAATTTCCAGAACCCTACAGGTACAACAACAAGCCAAAAACACAGAGAAAAATTATTGGAAATATGCGAAAAGTTTGAACTTCCCATAATTGAAGATGGCTTTGTAGAAGAAATGAAATACTTTGTAAAGAATATTTTACCCATTAAATCAATGGATAAAGCAGGACTGGTATTTTATATAGGTACTTTTTCAAAAGTGCTATTTCCCGGCATTCGCTTGGGATGGATCGCATCAAACCTTTATTGCTCGCAACGTATTACCGAATTAAAAATGGCATCTGAGATATCCATGAATACCATGGTTCAAGCTGGCATTGAGTTGTTTTGCAGAAAAGGTTATTATGAAAAACAAATTAGAAGGATCCATTCCGTATATAAAAAAAGAATGGGGCTTAGCTTAAAAATTTTACGTGATGGGCTTAATAATAAGAATTTTGAATATACCAAACCAATTGGTGGCTATACCATTTGGTTTGAAACCAATGCCAATTACATATCAGAATCTGAATTATTAGAGAAGCTAAACCACGATGGTGTGCTGGTTACTGGTGGTGAGCAATCCTTTTATACCAAAAATAATAAAACTTGTTTTCGCATATCCATAGCACACAGAAACGAAACTGAGATTGATACAGGAATAAAAAGAATACTCCAAACTTTAAACTCGTTAAAAAGATAAAATGAATTACTTATATAACCCATTACCTCACTCAGGTATTCGCAATATCGTAAAGGCCAAGGATGAATATTATTATACCTCTGATGATAAAAAATATATTGACCTGGAATCGGGCATCTGGTGCGCATCACTTGGGCATAATCATGACAAAATCAATAAGATTATTATTGAACATATCAATACACTCAGTCATATAATCAAAAGAGGACTGCCAACAAATTTAGATTCGGTTGCTAAAAAAATAGTTGGTTTAGCAAATATAAAGGGGAAAGTCATTTTTTTAAATACAGGGAGCGAAGCAATTGAATTTTCGATAATCACAGCCAAACAAGTCTATAAAGATGCCAAAGTTATATCATTCAGTAACAATTACTTGGCTGCTTATGGCCAGGCATCTAAACCT
>PKTC01000302.1 GCA_002869305.1 Marinilabiliales bacterium | reverse complement strand
GTACACATATTAACGCAATTAAAATATATGGAGATAGACTTATTTCGTTCCATAATCTAGTAAAGAAATCCAAAAATATTGTAAATAAAGTAGATGTTTTAAAGCCATCAGTTATAGGATTTAAATCGAAACCATATTTAATAAAGTAGAAAATAAAAAAACCTACAACCATTATGGTCATCGACAATATCAGCCAAATATTACTTTTCCTATCATCATTTGTAATAAAACTGACCTTAACGGCAGGATTTTTTAAAATCTGAGCCATTACATTTTTGGTAAAGTCAGAACCCGGTTGCTCAATGCTTGCTTTACCAACTATTTCTCTGGTAAACTGATCGATATTTAATCCATTATTATTCATCACAAAATTGTTTTTACTTCGTCCTTTAACATCGCTTTTAATTCATCGTAAAATCGCTTTCGGGCTCTGTGCAATTTTACTTTAACATTAGAGTTAGATAAATAAGTCATTTCACATATTTCCTCAATCGTACACTCTTTTAAATAATACATGGTAAGAACAAACGCATCATCTTCATTTAAATTCTTCATTGCCCTTGAAATATAATATTTTTGTTCCGCTCTTGTCAATTCATTAATTCCATTCAAGGTTGCTGCAACCACTTCTATCTGTAATTCTGAGTTGTCTAAACTTGAAACTTCAATCTTCTTTCTTCTTAATTTTGAAATAGCCCCATTATAAGTAATTCTATATAACCACGTCGAAAATTTAGATTCAAATTTAAATTCTTTCAATGAATTAAACGCTTTCACAAAAGTATCTTGTGCTAATTCCTCGGCATCTTCAGCATTTTTTAACATTCTTAATGCTATAGTATATACCATTCCCTTATGTTCATCAACCAGATAACTAAAAGCATTTACATCCCCTCTTACAACGCGTTCGATATAATACTTATCTTGTTTCAATTCTACTTCTTTTTCAATATGACGTAAAAAACTACACTCCGGTTACAGGTTAAAAGAAAAAAACAAGTTACAATTTTTTTTTACAGCAAGTTGTAACCCAAACAAAAAATTCGGCGTCATAGAAATAAAAACAATGTTAAACTAAAACAATTTAATTATGGATTTAGAATTTTTAGTAGGTATAGCTTTCTTCGCAGTAGTATATGGGATTTTTCATTTATATGTAAGAAGAAAAGAAAGATTAGCCTTAATTGACAAAGGCTTAACAGCAAATATTTTTAACAGTGAAGCAAATGTATCACCAAGTTTAAAATACGGTATATTCTTTATTGGGATAGCTATTGGTTTTTTAATGGGTGAAGTATTGGCTAACAGTACTCGCATGGATGAAGGAATTGCTTACCTATCCATGATTTTCTTATTCGGTGGAATAGGATTAGTTATTTATTATTTTATTGCGCAAAAACATGTTCGCAAAGAATAAGATTGGTTTGTTTGAATAAAACAAGAAACTCCAGGAAATCCCTGGAGTTTTTTTTATTTCGTTTTTTCCTGAATCATCTTTAAAATAGACTCTTGACAAACCGGGCAAAAACCTTTTGCGACATTCGTTTTCATTCTACAATCCATGTACGGACTATACATTCCTTTGTTTACATATCCTCCTCCTTCGTAAGCACCGACAACATCCTCGTATTGTATCTCACGAGGAGTTGGAATTGGCACCGAATCATTGACCATTGAACTCCATTTTACATCAAAGTTGATTAAGGTTGTTAAATTGGGCTGCCATGGTTCTATTTCCAAATTATAAAAGTCATTATAAGCAGTTGATGAATTATAATATTCATCACCTAAACCTGCAAAGGAATGCCCGAACTCATGTATAAATACTTCTTCTGAAAGAGCATGATCAACGCTTGTAATTGCGTAATAATTATAGATACCTCCTCCTCCATATTTTTCAGAGTTTACCAAAATGCAAATATCATCGTAAGGCACAAGCGAGGCAACATTACGAACCGTCAAAAAATCTTCAGTCATCAAATACCGTTCACTTCCAAATGTATAGAAGTTACTGTTTAATGCTGTCTTTTTATAAATATTCTCACCAGGAATATCGGTTCCTGATTGTTCTGATTCTGACTTAACAAGCCAAATGTTCACTTTGTCTTTATTGGATTTGTATGGTTCATATTCAAACATATAATCAGTAAGACGTTTGGCATCTTTTTCAAATTTACCCATTTCATCTATGGTATATCCTTCAGCTAAAAGAACAATATCAAGATGGGTGGCGGGGTCACCGTTATCCAATATTTTTAAAACAGGGTAACCAGCCAGTTTCTTATTTATAATATCCTTAGTAGGATCGATGCTCGTACTAAAAATTTCTTCGAAATTTCCGTCCTGCATTCTGCTATATATTTTAAGATCCACGGATGATTTAGGTTCAGGGAATAGTATACTTTGCGAGAATTCCTTAAAAATCGTATCTGCTTCCAAGGTTGTTTGCCATTCTTCGAACAATGTACTAAAACCTTGAGAATAAATCAGCTCATTCGTTTTTGAATCCAAGATTTCGAATTTATACTCTCCATAATCTAGTTTATCTGTAAAATTAGATATAGAACCTCCCCAAAAAGGTTCCTTTGTAATATTTAATAATCTTATATCTTCGGAGTTTGCATTTCCATAAAAGTTAAAATCCACTCTCATGGTTTCATTATTGAAAAACCGATCAAACTCAGACCTTTTATCACAAGCTTGACTTATTGCTATAATCACTAGAAAAAGTATTACTGATCTCATATCATGCATTTTTATTTGTTAAATTTACAAATTATCATAAACCAAAACATCAGTTTGACTATGAATTCATCATTTGGATTAAAACTAAAAGAAATTTTAATGAATTGGGGATTATCGGAACAGTTAGCTGCTCCTTTAAAAAATACGATAGTAATACTTGGTCTAATAATCATAACTTTTCTGGCATATTTTATCACCAAAAAAGTTTTATTTAATGTAATACGGAGTTTTGTAAAGAGATCAAAAGCTACCTGGGATGATATTTTACTGAACCGAAAAATTTTAAGAAGAGTTTCTCATTTAATACCAGCACTAATCATTTTTTTCTTTTCGCGAAATGCATTAATTGAATATCCCAGAGTTTCAACTTTCATTCAAACCGGATCCTATATTTATATCATTCTCATTGGAATGTTAATTCTCGATTCGTTTTTAACTGCATTAAATGAAATATATTCAACACTTCCAGCATCAAAAGAAAGACCTATAAAAGGTTATATTCAGAGCATAAAAATTGTTATCTACTTTATTGGAGTTATTATCATTATTTCAGTAATAATTGGGAAATCACCCACAAAGTTACTTGCAAGTTTAGGCGCCATTGCTGCTATATTGATTTTAGTTTTTAAAGATACTATTCTAGGATTAGTTTCTGGAATACAGCTGACAGCAAATCAAATGGTGAAAATTGGTGATTGGATTAGTATGCCTAGTCGGAATGCAGACGGTACTGTCTTGGAAATTACCTTGAATACTGTTAAAGTGCAAAATTGGGATCGCACAATATCGACTATTCCAACCTATGCTCTGATATCTGAATCGTTTCAAAACTGGAAAGGAATGGAGGAATCTGAAGGAAGAAGGATTGCTCGATCTGTTAATATTGATTTAAAAAGTATAAAGTTTTGTGATCATGAAATGCTTGAAAAATTTAAAAAAATTAAACTGATTCGTGAATACATAACTAAAAAACAAATTGAAATAGAAGAGTATAACAAAAAGCTGGAGGTTGATAATAACGATAAAGTTAGCCGACGAAATCTTACTAATATTGGTGTATTTAGAAAGTATATCGAAATATATCTCGAAAACAATCCAAAAATACACGGCGCTAATTCCGGTTACACGCTTATTGTAAGACATTTGCAACCTACCGAAAAGGGTTTACCAATACAAGTTTATTGCTTTAGTAAAGATCAGGCATGGGCTAAATATGAAATTGTCCAGGCTGATCTTTTTGATCATATTTTAGCTGTTCTCCCGGAATTTGAACTTAGAGTATTTCAAAATCCAACAGGGGAAGATTTTAAGCAATTAACACAATCATAATGAAGTTTCTCTTATCTCTTAGCTTTTTTATACTTATTCTAATTGGAGAAATTCAATCTCAAAAGGTATATTCCGTAAAATATGATTACCAGGCAGATGTTAAAGTTTTTGTAACCGATTATGATTACCAGGCCGATTTATTAGTATATAAGGTAAGTTATGATTATCAGGCTAAAAGTAACACAGGATTATGGTATTTTACCGATTATGATTACCAGGCTGATAAGAAAATCTTTTTCGCCAAATACGATTATCAGGCTGATTTAAAAATCTATTTTGTTGATTATGACTATCAAGCGAAATGGAGAGAAGAACAAAAGAAACATTTAATGGAATAATGCGTATTCTATATGTACTCATTTACCAAACCATTTTAAGAAATAAGTTTAGATGTCTCAAGAGGCCGACGAAAGAAATAAAACTAGTCCTTCGGATGAAGTAAGCAATTTCAATATTGTATTAAACGATAATCCAGAATACGTACAAGTAGCCAATTTTCTAAAGAAATCTCAAGAAGAAAACATTAAGCTAACAGATAAAATTGAAAGTCTTGAAAAAGCACAAGACATTATCTTTGAGCAGTTTAAAACCTTAGAATTTCAGCGATTTGAGCTAGAGAAGCAACAAAAAAAACTGGAAGAGGATAGCGAAAAATTTCGTGGACGTACCATTGAACTTTTTGGTAAAATGATCGATCTTAAGAAAGCTAAAAAAACAATTAGTCAGCAAAACAAAAAACTTGAAATCCAGCAAAAAGAAATTGAAAATCAACACGCACTATTGGAAAATTCAAGTGATAAATTCAGAGAACGAACTATAGAGCTTTTTGGTAAAATGATCGATCTCAAAAAGGCAAAAAAAACAATTAGTCAACAAAAGGAAGAAATAGAAAATCATAGAGAACAACTAAAGGCTTTAAATGCGAGTAAAGATAAATTCTTTTCGATCATTGCACATGATTTACGTAATCCAATTGGTGGTTTTTTAAATCTTACTGAAGTATTGGCAAACAATTTCGATGTTTTTTCTGAGAAGGAAAGCAAGGAGTTTATAGATGTAATGAACCAGGCATCGAAACAACTTTATAATTTATTAGAAAACCTACTTCAGTGGTCACGCGCTCAGACTGGAAGAATAAGCTATGAACCACAGTTTATCTCAATAAGAAAAATGGTTGATGAAGCCATCGATGCATTGATGATTAATATCGAGAACAAAGGAATTAAAATTAATATTAACATCGATGAAAAAACAGTTGCATATGTTGATAAGAACATGATAACAACAGTAATAAGAAACCTCCTGAGCAATGCAATCAAATTTACGCACTCCAATGGGTTTATTTCAATTCGTTGTAAGCAAACAGACAATTTAATCGAATTATCAGTGACAGATAATGGTGTCGGAATCAAAAAGAATGATCAGGAAAAACTTTTTAGAATTGATAAACATATAACGACAGAAGGCACCTCTGCTGAAAAAGGTACAGGTTTAGGATTAATTCTTTGTAAAGAATTCGTTGCAATGAATAGAGGTGAAATTTGGGTAGAAAGTGAAATAAACAAAGGAGCTACATTTATATTTACTTTGCCCAGAAAAGCTATAGCTTGACGATGGTAATTGTCTTCAAATAACATTTTTTCATTTTAATTCTTATCTTTAGCACCATCTAATTACACTGCAACAAAACATGTTCAGAGTTAATAAAATTATACTATTCCTTATATTAATCTTTTCTATTGCGATATGTTCTGCGCAAACCATTAAAGTGGACAGCTTGTTATATATCCTTGAAAGCCAAAAAGGAGAAGAGAGAATGAAAACCTTACGCAATCTTAGTAAGGAATACATGAACAATTCAGTTGAAGATGCTATAAAATATGCGAGTGAATTGTTAATGCTTGCAGAAGAAGAAGGTAACTTAAAATATATTGATTTGGCTTGTTCCTTTTTAGGTGAAGCATATTTTTATATGGATGATATAGAGAAATCCATTGAATACTTCGAAAAATTTCTTGAAACCAATATCTTACAAGAAGATATTGACGGGATAGGAACTGCCTACAACAATCTTGGAATAGTATACAGATATAGTGAAAAATATGAGACAGCTATTCAGTATTATCTTGAAAGCTTAGCTATAAAAGAAACTTTGAAAGACTCTGCAGGTTTAAGTACAACTCTTAATAATATTGGTGTTCTCTATTTTTATATGGGCAATTACACTGATGCCCTAGATTATTATACCCGCTCATATGAGCTTGAATTAGCATTAAAGAACCAATCGGGAATCGCAACATCCTTACTCAATATTGGAGAAGTATATAGTTATTTAAATAATTATACAATGGCTCTTAGCCATTTTCAGCGTAGTATGGACCTTTCTGAGGAAATTGAAGATATGCATACATTAGAAGTTAACTATCATTGTTTATACGAAATGTACAAACGAAGGGTAAATTTCCAGAAGGCTTTATACTATTATGAGTTATATACAAAATTAAGAAATAATAGACTTAGTCAGGAGTCCAGAAAGGAGATTGCCGAGCTTGAGATACAATACGAAACAACTAAAAAAGAAAAAGAAATAGAGCTTTTAAATAAGCAAAATCAACAGGGTAAAGTAATCATATTGATCTTATTAGTAGCTTTTGTTATTTTTATTCTTTTGTTAATTTTACTCTATAAGCAGGGACAAGCTAAAAAGAAAGCTTTAAATATGCTATCTGTAAAAAATCTTCAAATTACAGAACAATCGAAAATTTTAGATCAATTAAACACTACAAAAGATAAGTTTTTCTCCATTATATCTCACGATCTTAAAGGTGCCATCGGAGGTTTTCTTGCTCAAACTGAATTTCTTGCAGAGGACTTTAAGACACTTCCTAAGGCTGATATGCACGATCTGATAATTAAGATGAATAACTCATCTAAACAACTTTATAGCTTGTTGGAAAATCTTTTGGAGTGGTCAAGAACTCAAACGAGCAGTATAAAATTGCATCCTGAAAAGTTTAAGTTAAAAAAAATGGTTGAAATTATTCTTCCACTTTTTAAAGAATTAATGTTGGAAAAAAGGATTCATTGTATTATTAGTATTGATTCAGATATTGAAGTATTTG
>PKTC01000108.1 GCA_002869305.1 Marinilabiliales bacterium | reverse complement strand
GCAATGGAGGCCTAAAGGTGGTGCTGGGGCCAATACTGTTCCTGATGCACACGATCCAGATAAGCGACATGCACCTATGATGACAACAGCAGATCTTGCATTAAGAATGGATCCTGCATATGAGCCAATTTCCAGACGTTTCCAAAAAAATCCGGACGCATTTGCAGACGCATTTGCACGTGCATGGTTTAAGTTAACGCATCGTGATATGGGTCCGCGTTCACGATTTCTGGGTCCTGAAGTTCCACATGAAGAACTTATATGGCAAGATCCTGTGCCAGAAATTACATACAATCCAATTGATGATAATGATGTAGCTGACTTAAAGAATAAAATTCTGGGTTCAGGGCTCACTATTTCACAACTTGTATCAACAGCCTGGGCATCTGCATCGACATTTAGAGGATCTGATATGAGAGGTGGTGCAAATGGAGCACGCATACGATTAGAACCACAGAAAAATTGGGAGGTCAACAACCCAAAACAATTGACAATTGTACTGAAAAAGCTTGAAGATATTCAAAATAATTTTAATGAATCGCAGTCTGGCAATAAAAAAGTATCTCTTGCTGACTTAATCATTTTAGGAGGTTGCGCCGGAGTAGAAAAGGCCGCAAAAAAAGCAGGTTACGATATTACCATAGCTTTTTCTCCTGGACGCACCGATGCTTCAATTGAACAAACTGATGTAGAATCATTTAAATATCTCGAGCCACAAGCAGATGGTTTTAGAAATTATATCAAACCAAAATTTCCGGTCCGAGCAGAGCAAATGTTAATTGATAAAGCACAACTTTTAAATTTAAGTGCACCCCAGATGACTGCACTTGTGGGTGGAATGCGTGTCCTTAATACTAATTTTGATCATTCTAAACATGGAGTTTTTACTCATAGACCTGAAGTTTTAACAAACGATTTCTTTATAAATTTGCTTGACATGGGAACCACCTGGAAAGCAGTTTCGGAATCTGAAAACTTATTTGAGGGGAGTGATAGAATAACTGGAGATCAAAAATGGACAGGAACAAGAGCTGATTTAATCTTTGGTTCAAACTCAGAACTTCGTGCATTAGCAGAAGTTTATGCATGCATGGACTCCGGTGACAAGTTTATAAAAGATTTTGTTGCCGCCTGGACAAAGGTCATGAATCTTGATCGTTTTGATTTGTAAGTATTCAATGTCAATAAGCTAGAAAATAACAAAGGTGATTTTTAATCACCTTTGTTATTATATTTTGTATTTTAAGTCAGAAACAAAATCTTACTTATAGAGCAACATACACAATCGGGCAATTCACATACATAACACCTTCAGCCAATATATTGGCAGCTTGAGCAGTTTGTAAGTTATCTACGCTATCAAAATCTGCATTGTCGTATACATATACTGACCACAAAGGAGAATAATCTGCATCACCAGGAACGGTAGCAACAACACCATGTGTTTGCAAAGAACCTGTTTCCGTAACAACTCCCGATGCCGGCCCACTTTCAGGATTCATATCATCAGGATTGATATTAAATGTAACATAAATGGGTGATATCGGATTTAAGCCTGCCGAATTGGTTTGCAATTCAGCTTCCATAAAAGTAAAGTAGTACACTATTTTATCTTTATACCAACCACGATCAATAGAGGTACTCTCATTTCCTAATCTTAAACTTGCAGTACTACCCTGCGGAACGATAGGACAATTAACCAATGTTTTGGTATACTCAATTTCATATCCCTTGTCCAAAATATCATCATAACTACTAACTGTATTTGCTACATAATCTTCCGGTACAATTACTTTATAAACAACCCAGAAATCATTGTATCCGGTTTCGCCAGGAATTACATCAATAACATTCAATTGATCTGCAACAGGACTTTCACTGCCTTCTTTATATAGTGTATAAATAGGGGCAGGTGCCAATTTTTGAACATCAAAATTGTAATATTTAACCACTTTACCATCTGGCCCATAACCTTGTGTTATAAAATCCCCCAGATCAAAATTAACAGGTTCATTGGCCTCTGGTAAATTGGCATTCTCACTTCTTTTCATAAGTGTAGCTGCTGCATCGCTAAAACGATCAACACTCACAATTTCTGCCGTTTCCGGATTTTTTGGTCCTTCATTTGTTTCATCGTCACAAGAACTAATTGCAATCGTTGAAACCAGAATTAATAAAACTAATTTTTTCATACGTATTGTGTTTAATTAAGTAGTTGTGAAAACATAACAATTAAGCTAAGCATTTGTTTATAATAATGCCTCGTATGACTGAACCTTATCTCCGTTAAAATTTTATAAAATCCAAGTATTCAATCAAAATTTCTGCATTTTGCTTAATTAATGATTTATTTTCAAGGAACCAGGTTGCTATTTGAAAGTAATTTGAATAATAGAAGTAATGAATGCAATTATTTATTTGATTTTTGTATAGATAATTAATATGTTTGATTCGCTATAATTACAATAAAAATTACAACATAAACAAAAACTAAAATCTCTTAATTATGAGTTCTCAAGGTATTAATCACTACATTGAAGCTGGGAAGCGTGCTATGAACTGGCACAATGAGTACAAAAAGAAAATCAAAAACTGTAAATTCGACACCATTGCTGTTCATGGAGTATACTCCATGCAGGAAGCCTTAGATTTTAATCAAGGATCAACAATTGAACCCATGTACATGTCGGCATCTCAAGGATTCCGAGATTCAGACGAAATGGAAGCGGCATTGAGCTATCAGATTCCAACATGGTGCTATTCAAGAATTGGAAATCCAAGCATGTATTATCTAGAAGGTGTGTTAGCTCTTCTGGAAACATACGGAACTGATATTGAAGCATCTTGCTGTGCCACATCATCAGGAATGTCGGCCATTTATAGCGCATGTGAACCCTTCTTGGTAGTTGATAAGAATGATCCAAGCAAACCCATAAATTTTGTTGCAAGCACACAAGTGTATGGAGGAACATTCCAACAATTCGCTGTAAGAAAGGATGAAGAAAGAAATATTAAATGGCGCAAGGTTATTAATTCAAATAATCTGGATGAGTGGGAATCTTTGATTGACGAAAATACACGATTTCTTTATGGAGAAATGCCAAGTAATCCAGGACAATCATTTTTCGATCTTGAAAAAGTAGCACAATTAGCTCACAAATATGGTATTCCTCTAATCATTGACTCAACCGTTGCAACGCCAGCTTTATTAAGACCTTTAGCGTATGGTGCTGATATCGTTGTTCAATCCATTACTAAAACATTAACATCAAGTGGTTTTGGAGTTTCGGGAGCAGTAATTGCACGAAAAAATCTTACTTCAAACATTGATAATCCGGGAATGAAAGCTGATTTTGGGATGTATATTAAAGCATTACCAAACAGAGATAATGGACCTAATATTTCACCTATAAATGCTGTGCTAACGCTTAATGATATCAGAACGCTTCGCTCTAAGATTGATTTAATGAGTAGAAGTACAATGAAAGTTGCTAAATTTCTAGAGAAACACAAGCACATTGAAAAGGTTGATTATCTTGGATTAGAATCACATCCATTGCATGACTTGGCTAAAAAATATTTAGTTCTTGTTGATTAGGAAAGTGATGATTTATATAATGCCAAGGTTAATAGATATGGTCATTTAATGTCTTTCCGGGTGAAAGGTGGTTCTCAAGCTGCACGAGACGTATTTGATGGCTTACAAAGAATCTGGAGAGCAACTGATTTAGGTAGAATTAAATCGGTAGCAACAATTCCTGCGATTTCTACCCATCAACAGCAAGGTGAAGAAGGACGTAAATTAGCAGATATACCAGGAAACTTAATCCGCTTAAATGTTGGTGCAGAGCATCCTGACGATATTATCGCTGACTTAGAACAAGCTTTAGCTGTACTTGATGGTAAGAAAATAGAAAATACAGCTCCTGAATATTCGGCCGGGGGTGCATCTTCTGCTAGTTTAAGAAGATAAGTAACATATATGAAATGGATTACTGCAAAGCCTGTCTAATTTTAGGCAGGCTTGCTGTATTCTAAGAAGTTTATATTAATTTTGCTGCATAATTTTTATATTAGTTTTACTGCATAATTTTTTATAATGGAATCGATAAAATACTATTCAACAAACCTTAAGGCTGGTGAAGTTACTTTTAGCGAAGCACTTTTAAAAGGATTGGCTCCTGATAGGGGTTTGTATATGCCAAAAACAATACCAACTTTAACAGCTGATGAAATTAAGAGTTTTTCAAATAAAGAATATTATCAAATTGCTTTTGAAGTTTTTAAAAAATTTCTGGTAGGGCAAATTGATGATAATGAATTATTAGCTTTGGTTAAAGATGCATATAATTTTAAAATTCCACTAGAAAAAGGCATAGATAATAAGTTTTTTATGCGCTTAGATCAAGGCCCGACTGCTTCATTTAAAGATTTTGCAGCACGAATGATGGGTCGGTTAATGAACTACTACATCCAGAAAGAAAATCGTAAACTGTTGATTTTAACAGCTACTTCTGGCGATACTGGAAGTGCTATTGCCAATGCGTTTTATGGTTTAGACAATATCAAGGTTTTGGTTTTATTTCCTGATGGCGAAGTTACAGATCGTCAGAGAAAGCAAATGACAACGCTGGGAGAAAATATTCAAATTATTTCCCTTAATGGTAAGTTTGATGATTGTCAAGCTCTTGTAAAAGAGGCATTTTCTGATCCGGAACTAGATGATTTAAACCTATCATCTGCTAATTCAATTAATATAGGACGATTGATTCCACAAATTGTATATTATTTTTATTCTTTCTCCCGACTGAGATCAGGCAAAGATTCTGATGACGTAATATTTTCAGTGCCATCAGGTAACTTTGGCGATATGATGGGAGGTGTATTGGCAAAACACATGAGATTACCTATTAAGAAATTTATAATTTCCGTAAATGAAAATGATGAATTTCCAGCATTCTTAAAAACTGGTTTTTATAATAAAATAGAACCGTCGAAAAATTGTTTGTCAAGTGCAATGAATGTTGTACATCCAAGTAATTTAGCCCGGTTAGTGGCACTATACGGTGGAGTTATGAACGAAAAGGGAGAAATCTCAAAGGCTCCGGATATGGAACAAATGAGAAATGATATTTATTCTGTGAGTGTTACTGATCAAGAAACGAATGAAATGATTCATGATGCATATGATGAGTATGATTTGATTTTGGAGCCACATGGTTCTGTTGGTTGGAAAGGCCTAATGGATTATTGCAAGGAGTATAATATTCATAAAGATCAGTTGTGTATTTCCTTAGAAACCGCACATCCTGCCAAGTTCCCAAATGAAATTATCAAAATCCTTAAGTTTGATCCTAAATTGCCTGAAAGTCTTCAAGGATTAGAACATAAAGAAGAAAAATTTGATACGCTTGAAAATGATTATTTAAAGTTTAAGAAATACCTTACCAATAACTATAGATAGTAATTTTGAATCCAAAATCTGAATTAAGCTATGAAATATATAATTATTCTTGGAGATGGTATGGCAGATTACCCAATAAAGGAGCTTGGTAATAAAACGCCTTTAATGGCCGCTAATACTCCAAATATTGATGAATTGTGCAAAAAAGGAAGGTGTGGTAAATTGGAAACAGTTCCTTTAGATATGCCTCCCGGAAGCGAAATAGCAAACATGGCTGTTCTTGGCTTTGATGTAAAGAAAGTATACCAGGGAAGGGGAGTTTTAGAAGCTGCCAGCATGGGAATTGAATTAAATGCGAATGATATGGCCATGCGTTGCAATTTGGTTTGTATTGAAGATGAAAAAATTAAAAATCATTCTGCAGGACATATTTCTAATGAAGAAGCACATGAATTAATTGAAGCACTTCAGAATGAGTTGGAAACTGATAAAATAAAATTTTATCCTGGGGTAAGTTATCGTCATTTACTGGTTCTTAAGGACGGAAAAACAAATATTGATTGTACTCCGCCACATGATGTTCCAGGAACTCCATTTAAGGATGTAATGATTAGAGCCAAAGATGAAGATACTACAACGGCAGATATTTTAAATAATTTGATTGTAAGATCACAAGAGATTTTAAAAAATCATCCAGTGAACAAAAAACGTATTGCAGAAGGAAAAGATCCGGGTAATTCTATTTGGCCCTGGTCGCCAGGAAATAAGCCTGAAATGAAAACATTACAAGAATCATACGGAATTTCAGGAGCTATGATTTCTGCGGTAGACTTACTTTATGGTATAGGGAAATATGCTGGTATGAAAGCCATAAAAGTTCCCGGATCAACCGGATTGTATAATACAAATTATGAAGGAAAAGCAAAAGCTGCTGTTGATGCTTTACAAGAGGTGGATCTGGTATACTTACACATTGAAGCCAGTGATGAAGCCGGGCACGAAGGGGATTATGAATTAAAGAAAAAAACGATTGAATATCTCGACCAAAGAGTTGTAAAATACATCATGGAAGAGACTGAAAAAATGAATGAAGAGATTGCAATTGCTTTAATTCCTGATCACCCAACACCATGCGAATTAAAAACACATACACACGATCCGGTTCCTTTTATTATTTATCATCACGGTGAAGAACCAGATGGTGTATTATATTATAACGAAGAAGATACAAAAGAAGGCTTTTATGGATTGCTTAAAGGAGATGAATTCATAAAAAAATTACTTAAGCAATAAATATAGAAATCCCGGTTCTTTACCGGGATTTTTAATCAGGATTATGTCATTTTAGACTTTTTGTGTCTTGGTTTTCGATGCTGTTTAGAATCTTCCGCATTTCTAGCTTTTCTTTCAGCGCGTTTTGCTTTCAATTCAGCTCTTTTTTCTTTGATTTTCTTAAATGGGTTCTTTTTCCCGTCGTGAATTGTTTTCTCGTGTGACATACATGATACTTTAGATGAATACCCTAACTATTTCTTGTTTATCCTGTTCCATAAAGTTATGAAATTGAACATGTCTTTGTCAAGTTTTTATTAAAAGATCTTGAACCGTTCAATCCAAAAACTGTTAGTATATTTATAAAAATTAAACATTCATGAGTAATTCATCGTATAGAATACCCAGAAAAAAAATTAACAAACAGGGCTTAAGTAAAGCCTTTCAATTATACAAATACATTAAACCTTATCGTTTGGAGTATATTGTTGGGATGTTTTTTTTGCTTGGATCTAGTTTAGCCAGTTTAGCTTTTCCTAAGCTTTTGGGTGATCTTGTGAATNCTTGTGAATTCAGGGGTAGAAGGAAGTTTATCAGATGATCTTAACTTTATTGGATTGTTGCTTATCATTACTTTAGTTCTGCAATCAACCTTTTCTTATTTCAGAACCATATTGTTTGTGAATGTTACCGAGAAATCCCTGGCTTCCCTTCGTCAACACACATATAACCATTTAATTAAACTTCCACTAAAGTTCTTTGAGAAACGTCGTGTAGGTGAACTTAACAGTAGAATTTCATCTGATATCTCATTGTTACAAGAAACCCTAACCACCACCTTGGCCGAATTTATCAGACAAATTATCATAATTATAGGAGGTATCACTTTGTTGGTAATAACCTCTGTTAAGCTAACTCTTTTTATGCTGGCAATTTTACCGGCAATATCTTTGCTATCAGTATTTTTTGGCCGTTTCATACGTCGATTCTCTAAACAGGTTCAAGGCCAGATAGCGGAATCAAATACCATTGTAGAAGAAACTCTGCAGGGAATACAAAGTGTTAAAACTTTTACCAATGAGTTTTTCGAAATCAGAAGATATAGAAAACTTACCGAGGAAATTGCCAAAATTGGAATGAAAAGTGGAAGATACCGGGGTGCATTTTCGGCATTTATTATTTTCGGCTTGTTTGGTGCAATGGTTGCGGTTATATGGAAAGGGGCCATTCTGCTTTCGGAAGGAGCGATTAACTCGGGTGAATTGTTTT
>PKTC01000102.1 GCA_002869305.1 Marinilabiliales bacterium | reverse complement strand
GACAGATATTTCCAAATTGTAAAGTGTTTTAGAGATGAAGATTTAAGGGCGGATCGTCAACCTGAGTTTACACAGATTGATTGCGAAATGTCTTTTGTTGATCAAGAGGATATTCTGAATATATTTGAGAATCTTGCCAAGCATTTATTTAAAGAGGTGAAGGGAATTACAATTAACGAAAAATTTCCTAGAATCACATATCAGGATGCAATGAAATATTATGGATCCGATAAGCCCGACCTAAGATTTGATATGAAGTTTGTGGATATAACTGAGAGTGTTCAGGGAAAAGGCTTTAAAGTTTTCGATAGTGCTGAATACATTGGAGGAATCAATGCTAAGAAGTGTGCTGGATACTCAAGAAAACAATTGGATGAATTAACCGCATTTGTTCAAAAACCTCAAGTCGGAGCCAAAGGATTAGTATATGTTAAATATAATGAAGATGGAACTTTTAAATCTTCAGTAGATAAATTTTTTACTCAAGAAGATTTAAAGAAATGGGCTGATTTATTAAATGCAGAAGCAGGTGATTTATTGCTCATATTAGCTGGGAATACAAATAAAACCTTATCTGCCTTAAACGAATTAAGGTTGGAAATGGGTAAAAGACTTGGATTAAGAGATAATAATAAATTCGCACCATGTTGGGTAGTAGATTTTCCATTGTTGGAATGGGACGAAGAGGAACAGAGATACTTTGCAAAGCATCATCCATTTACTGCTCCGAAGGAAGAAGACGTTCATTTATTTGATTCAAATCCGGGTGAAATGAGGGCGAACGCATATGACTTTGTTATAAATGGTTCGGAGATTGGAGGTGGTTCTATACGAATATACAACTCAGAATTACAAAAAAGAATGTTTGAAGCATTAGGCATATCTAAAGAAGAATCTGCAGATAAGTTTGGATTCTTATTGGATGCATTTAAATATGGTGCTCCACCTCATGGAGTAATAGCTTTTGGCTTTGATAGATGGTGTTCAGTATTTGGTGGCTCAGAGTCTATTAGAGATTATATTGCATTTCCTAAAAATAATTCTGGTCGCGATGTTATGATTAATTCACCTTCAGAAATTGATAACAAACAACTAGATGAGCTTAATCTTAGATTAAAGAAATAAAAAAAGCTCTCATGTTATCATGAGAGCTTTTTTCTTTACAACTAATACTAATTAGATCTCAGTATCTGTTGTGAATTTATATTGACCTTTGATTTCCCAATTGCTAGTGGCTCTATTATAAGTATACTCAATTTTCTCTATCATATAGCCTTCTTCGTTATAATTGGCAGTGAATTTGTTGAAACTGATCCAGTTTTTATTTGTATAATCAAACTTCTTCTCAATGTATTCTGTTTGATTTCCATTCTTATCGTAGAACATTTCAAGCATAATACCTTCTAACCATGAATTTTTACTTTGATTCCACGTGTATCTTATTTCTTGAGTTTTGTCTCCTCTCCAGTTATATAGTATGTCGTATTTTCCTTCTGTTTTCCAGTTATTTGAAGCCCAAGACTCTGCGATAACTTCTGAAGGTGGTGCAAAGTCATAATCGAATTCCATTAAAAATCTCTTGTGATTATCCCACTCACGAGTAACTCCATTATATAATTTGATCACAACGGTATTCTTGTCACCATTTTCATTGTATTTTATCAAATACTTAATAATGTTATACCACTCATTTGTTGGCTTTTTCCATTGTTGAAACAGAACTTCTTCTTTATGTCTACCATTGTATGATGTTGTTCTAAGTTGAGCATTCACCCAGTTACTAGTAGAATTATCCCATTGCTGAGTTATTTCTTCAATTTCGTTTTGCTTTTCATCATATGTGTAGTTAACTCTTAGGTAATTTGACCAATTTTGAGAATTATTATTCCAAACCTGAACAAAATTTTCAGTTGGATTTTGATTTGCATCAAATCGTCGAATTTCTCGCTGGAAGAATGTCCAGGAATTAGTTGCAGAGTTAAATTGGAAAGTATACAATGTATCTGCACACGACCAATTCATTTTTGGTTTATTATCATCAGGTATTTCTGATTTTGGTTGAGCATTTGCATTTATTATTATGAATGCTGACAACACGATTCCGATTAATATTTTACTCATTGTTTTCATAACTTTATGTTTTTAATGTTTGTTTTTTAATTTTAGTTCCTTTTTCTATACCTAAGATGAGTAATTTATAAAATACCCTATTATAATAATTAACGAATTGATTATTAGCTACAACATAAAAGAGCTGAAATATTTTTCAGCTCTTTATGTAAGATATGTGGAGATAAATTATTCGTATCTAAGAGAATCGGCCGGATTACTTCGGGCAGCCCTTAATGATTGATAAAAAACAGTAATAAATGCTATAAATAGTGAAATTACAAATGAAATCAAATAGATATCAACGGTTATTTTAGTTTTATATGCGAAAGTTTGCAACCATTTATTCATTCCATAATAGGCAATAGGAATTGCTATAAAATTAGCCACAACAACCCATTTAATGAATTCTTGGGTTATTAAGAATATAATTTTTGTTATGGATGAACCCAATGCTTTCCTTATACCAATTTCCTTGGTTCTACTCTCAGCAATAAAGGCAGCCAGGCCGAATAGCCCAAGCATAGCAATTATAATTGCTATGATAGCAAAATAGACAAAAAACTTCCCTAAACGTTTTTCTGACTTATATAAATTGTCTATGTGGTCATCAACAAATCGATATTCGAATGGTATATCTTCAGAAAACTCTTTATATACTGTTTCAATTATTTCTAAAGCTTTTTCTGTTCTTCCTTCAGTAATCTTAATATTAACTGTCCAATGCCAGTCATCATTCCATGCTAATCCCTGAGGACCAATTGGGCTATGTAATGATCTATAATTGAAATTTTTAACAACACCTATAATTTCACATTCTTTGCTTGGTAGAGCTGTAAAATACCATCTATCTCTATGAAATATAGTTCCGGCAGTTTTTCCTAACTCCAATCCTGCGACCTTAACAGCTTCTTCATTTAAAATAATATTTCGTTTGGCATCTGTATTATGATCAAAAGAGAAGTTACGCCCTTCTATTAATTCTATTTCAAACTGGTCAAGAAATGTTGGATCAATGGAATGTAACTGGATAGAAGTTCTTTCTCCATCACTATTAAAATCAAAACTTTCAGTATTACCCATTGTGCCAATTATTCCTGCACTGAAGGATACAGATTTGATTTCTGGATACGTTAAAAGCGCTTGCTTAAAAGATTCTTTTTCATCTTTAATTTTGTCGTTTAAGTAGACGGCAACTATATTTTCTTTATTAAAACCCATATCTTTATTATGTAAGAAATGGATTTGTTTATATACTGTTAATGTGCAAATAATAAGTGCTACTGAAATAGTAAATTGCAGCACAATGAGAATCCTTCTGAATAAGGTTGCACTTTTACCTTTGGTTTTTTCTCCTTTAAGAACTTTGATAGGGCTAAATGCAGTTAAGTAAAATGCAGGATAAGTTCCGGCAATAAACCCTATTGTTAGAATGCCAAATATTGAGATAATAATAGAATAAACATGTAAGATCATTAAAAATGATATTTCTTTCTGGACAAGGTTATTAAAATAAGGTAATAGAACTTGAACAAGAGTAATTGCAAATAGAAATGAAATAAACGTTAGAAGAATAGACTCTAATAAAAATTGTGAAATTAACTGCCTTTTATAACTGCCATGAGCTTTTCGGATTCCAACTTCAGTGGCTCTTTGAGATGCCTTGGCTGTTGTAAGGTTAATAAAGTTTATACACGCTATTAGTATGATGAATATACCTATGGCAAAGAATAATTTGACATTATTTTTACTTCCGTATATTGCATTCCCACCGCTGGAATGATTGGCAAAATACAAATCTTTTAAAGGGCGTAAAGTAATCAATGGATCTTCCCAGTCTGGCCACCTTTCTAAGAATCTATCCACAAGTTTATTCGCTAGATCTTTTTCATTATAATTAGTGGGGAGTAAGAAATAGGTTGGGAACTGCCATGTTCCATAGCTTCTCAGAAATTCTCGATCAACTTTGTTTAAGTCATTTATGTAAGCCAGAATACTAAATGGAATTAAAGCTCCTATTTGCAAATGAAAGTTTTGAAAATCCTTTATAATGCCTGTTACTGTAAAATCAATTTAACGTATTTTCAATATTTGATTAATTGGATCTTTATCCCCAAAAATAATTTCCGCATTTTTTTTAGTCAGAACTATTGAGTTAGCTACTTCCAAAGCTGTTTTTGGATCTCCTTTTATAAACTCAACAGTAAAAACATCGAAAAACGTAGAATCAGCAAGCATGACCTTGCTTATATCAAAAGTTTTTTCTTCGTATTCAAAATATTCATCACCCCAACTTTTAAACCTCACAACTTTTTCGATGTCTGGAAACCAGTCTTGAGCATCTAAGCCAGCGGCAGAAGGTAAATGCACAGATTCAGCATCTCCAAATTCAAATCGATAAATCCGATTGTAGTTCTCATTGAATTTGTCATATGAATATTCATTTAGTACAAACAGCATTATTAAAATGAATAATGCAATTCCAAAAGATAAACCGATGAAATTGATCAAAGAATAACCAAAATTTCTTGATATATTCCTAAAAGCGGTTTTAATATAGTGCCTTATCATAATTGTAATTTTTTTTATTTATAATAAGGTATTTGTTAAAATTGTGCCATTTTGCATAACTTGCATTAAACTAATGTTATAAAAGGATTTTGTCTATTTAGTATTTAGGTAAATTGTGTCATTTTGATACGATAATTTGTTTCATATTGACACAATACTTACATTTGGTTAAAATAATTTATATGTCTAAAGTTAAGGGAAAAATATTAGTTGTAGATGATGACAAGGATGTTCTTACTACTGCTCGAATTGCTTTAAAACAAAAATTTAGCCAGGTAATAACAGAAACAAATCCTGAAAATATTCTAAACTATGTAAAAAATGAAGAAGTTGATGTTGTCATTTTAGATATGAATTTTAAACCAGGAGTAACAGATGGGAGTGAAGGATTATTTTGGTTAAAGAAGATTTTGGAATTTGATCCAGGGATTAGCGTAGTTATGAATACTGCATATGGAGATATTAGAATTGCTGTTGAGGCAATGAAGTTAGGGGCTGTGGAATTTATTGTAAAGCCATGGGAAAGTGAAAAACTAATAGCAACAATTAGCAATGTATATAATTTAAACAAGTCGCGCAAGGAGATAACGAAATTAAAAAATACTCAAAACGTACTATCTGATGAGATTGAAAAAGACTATTCTGAAATAATTAGCAGGTCAAAAGAAATGAAGCCTATTTTCTCAATTATTGACAAAGTTTCAGGAACGGATGCAACGGTCTTGATTTTAGGTGAAAATGGAACAGGGAAAGAACTCATTGCAAGAGAAATTCATAAAAAATCGAATAGAAGAAACAGCCCATTCATAAATGTTGATTTGGGAGCATTATCTGAATCTCTGTTTGAATCAGAACTATTTGGTCACACAAAAGGAGCATTTACAGATGCTAAAGAAGACAGGTTAGGAAGATTTGAGATTGCTTCAGGAGGAACGTTGTTTTTAGATGAAATAGGTAATCTGCCTTTAAATTTGCAATCTAAATTACTATCGGTAATCCAAAATAGAAAAATTACAAAAGTTGGTTCAATTAAAAGTTTAGATATAGATGTAAGATTACTTTGTGCCACAAATAAGGACGTGTATCAGATGGCTGAAGATGAAGAATTTCGTCGAGATCTTCTATATAGAATAAATACTGTTGAAATTAATTTGCCTCCATTAAGAAAAAGAAAAGGAGATGTGTCATTATTAGCACAAATTTTTTTGGAGAAATTCCGAAAAAAATATAATAAATTAAATCTAAAATTATCTGAAAAAGCAATTGAACAGCTCGAAAGTTATGATTGGCCCGGTAATATTAGAGAATTGCATCACATAATTGAACGTGCAGTGATCTTAGCAGAAGATAATTTTATAAGAGACAATAACTTTTCTTTTAAAAGGGATATTCCATTTAAAAAATATGAAATATTGAATGTTGATGAATTAGAAAAGCAAGCCATAATTAGAGCTATAGCAAAATGCAAAGAAAATTTAACGAAAGCAGCGGATGAACTTGGAATGGGAAGAAGTACGCTTTATAGAAAAATGAAAAAGTATGATCTTTAAGAAATTTTGGTATATAGCCATTTTCTATTTAGTTGGAATAATGATTTTAACTGGTATTGGAGTTTATATATTATTCAATACTTATTTTTGGTTAACAGCCTTTTGGGTATTCATTATGGATTTAATACTTACTGTGGTATTTTTTAACTTTATTGGTAAAGAGCATAAAAAGCTAGCGCATTTTTTAGTTTCTGTTGACCAAAATGATTTTACACCACCTTACTCTAAAAGCTTCCAGGATCTTAATCTCAATAGTGCTTTTGAGCATTTGTCAAGAGTTATTGTTTCGTTGAGAGATGAAGCCCAAATAAATTTCCAGTATTTACAAAATGTGGTTAACAATATTAGTGTTGCTGTTTTATGTGTTGACAAAGACGATAAGATCATTTTATCTAACAATTCGGCAAAAAGACTTTTCCAAAAGAATATTCTTCGGGATATAAATTCACTCAAAGGATCAAATAGTGATTTGCCCGATATTTTAATGCAGTTAGGAAATAGTGAAAAAAAATTGATTAAATTCAACATTAATGGAGAATTATTCAATTACACCATTCAACAAGCAATGTTTAAAATCCAAAACAATGTATTTCGATTGTTTTCTTTTCACAATATCCAAAGCGAGTTAGAACAAAAAGAATTAGAATCATGGCAAAAGTTAACTCGCGTTATGGCCCACGAAATTATGAATTCATCAATACCTATTTCAAATTTATCAGGCATTGTTTACAAGAAACTATTTGATAAAAACGATCAACTTTTAAGAAAAATAGACGGTGATCAGATGAATGATATAAAGGAGGGTTTGCAAACTATTGAATCAAGGAGTAAGGGATTGGTGAACTTTGTTCAAGCTACACGAAATTTTACGAAAATGCCTATCCCGGATTTAGAGGAAGTTAATCTTAGTGATCTAATACGGAAAGTTTTACTTTTATTAAATCAGAAAATGGCAGAAAAATCAATTGATTTGGAGATGTCAGTTTCAAATCAAGAATTCGATATTGATAT
>PKTC01000103.1 GCA_002869305.1 Marinilabiliales bacterium | reverse complement strand
TTGACTTTATTTATTTGATCTACATCAACCATTTGGACAGAAATAGTATCATTATTAACCACAGCTTTATGTCCTCCATCAATAGCTTGGAACTTTGCTTCCGTATCAATAATATTTAGCCTTTTAGCAAACTGTACAAGGCACCTCCCTCCATTTCCACACATGGTACTTTCTTTTCCGTCGGAATTGTAATATCGCATAGAAAAGTCTAGCTTATCGTGCGCTTCAAGGAGCATTAAACCATCTGCTCCGATACCAAATCTGCGGTCGCATAAATAATTTATTTGCTTCTTTGTAAGTTGAACCGCCATTTCTCTGTTATCAATGATAACGAAATCATTTCCGGCACCTTGATATTTAAAGAAATTGAACTTCATATCGCATTTTTTTGTAAACTTATAAATAAATTGCGAAAGTTACTAAAGTTTACATTTTGTTAAATAATGTTAAACACCCTTTATTTTATGTGCAATAGGCATTAATTTTGAAACATAAAGAAAAACGAATAAAAAATTAAGATAGATATGAAGACACGTGCATTTTTTGGAAATATTGCAATTGCGTTATTGTCAGCATTATTTGCAGTGATTATTTATTCAAATTATTTAAAGAAAGAAATAGTTGCTAAACCAGATATTGAAACTCAAAAACAAAATGCTATTGCGTTGTTAGAGGACTCTAATCAGGTTAATTATACCCAGATACCTCTTAATTCTAATGGTCAGACACTTGATTTTACAGTAGCAGCTGAACAGAGCATTCATGCTGTGGTTCATGTAACATCCAAATATAATCTTGAGAACGACAGTTATTACCAAAACCCGATATATGAATTTTTATTTGGGGATGCTCAAAGACAACCGATGGAATCGTTCGGTTCAGGTGTTATTATCTCTGAAGATGGTTATATTGTAACAAACTATCATGTTGTAGAAAAATCAGATGAAGTTCAGGTAGTATTAAATGATAAAAGACGATTTACTGCTGAATTGGTGGGTGTTGACAGAGGTACCGATTTAGCACTTTTAAAAGTTGATGGAACTGATTTACCATATATCGCATTAGGTAACTCAGATATTTTAAAAGTAGGAGAATGGGTTTTAGCAGTAGGCAATCCCTTTAATTTAACATCAACTGTTACTGCTGGTATTGTAAGTGCAAAAGCACGAAATATTAATATTTTAAGAGGTCAGGCACAATATACAATAGAATCATATATTCAAACCGATGCGGCAGTCAACAAGGGAAATAGTGGAGGAGCACTAGTTAACCTTAAAGGGGAGTTAATAGGTATAAATTCAGCAATAATATCACCTTCAGGAGCATATTCTGGATATTCTTTTGCAATACCTATCAACTTAGTAAAAAAAGTTGTTGCAGATCTTATAAAATATGGTGAAGTGCAAAGGGCTGTTCTGGGAGTAGAGATTAGGGGTGTAGATAATGAAATAGCAAACGATTATAAGCTTGATAAAATCGAAGGAGTCCTTGTATCTAGTGTAACTGAAGAAGGAGCAGCAAAAGAAGCCGGGATTAAATCAGGAGATATTATTCTTGAAGTTAATAATGTAGAGGTGAATAGTAATTCCGAACTAACAGAGCAAATGGGTAAATACAGACCTGGAGAAACTATTTATATAACAGTTAAAAGAGACAATAAAAGGAAACAATTTGAAGTGCTTTTACGTAACATGCATGGAAACACTAAAATTGTTAAAGCCGAAGAATATTTTTCAAGCCTTGGTGCTTCTTTAAGAATACTTGATAACAGGGAAAAACGATTATTTGATACAGATTTCGGAGTTAGAGTGGTTGATTTGAAAAATGGTTCGTTAAAAAAAGCAGGATTACAGGAGGGGTATATAATAACACATATCGAGGGTCAGAAAGTACAAGGTATTGACAATATTAAAGAAGTTCTTAGCAGTAAAGATAAAGGTGATATTGTAGAGATTGAAGCAATGCACTCTGGAACAAGGTATATTTATGTTTACAAATACAAAATTACGCTAGAGTAATAGATAACGCTTCTTCGGATTTTGGCTAGGTATGACAATATTAAAATCTTTATATTAATAATAAAAATTTGAAGTAATATCCCAAAAAGCTAATGAGACAACTAAAGATTACAAAATCTATAACTAACAGAGAAAGTGCTTCACTTGATAAGTACTTACAAGAGATTGGAAAGGAAGATTTAGTTTCAGTTGAGGAAGAGGTTGAACTAGCTCAAAGAATTAAGAAGGGAGATCGTTTAGCACTGGAAAAACTTACAAAAGCCAATTTAAGATTTGTTGTATCAGTAGCTAAGCAATATCAAAATCAAGGTTTAACTCTCCCTGATCTTATAAATGAAGGAAATTTAGGATTAATAAAAGCAGCAGAAAAGTTTGATGAAACCAGAGGTTTCAAATTTATTTCATATGCTGTTTGGTGGATTCGCCAATCTATTTTACAAGCACTCGCAGAACAATCCAGAATTGTGAGGCTGCCCTTAAATCAGGTTGGATCTTTAAATAAAATCAATAAAGCTTATTCAAGATTTGAGCAAGAAAACGAAAGAACTCCTTCTCCGGATGAGATTGCAGATAAATTAGAACTTCCTAAAGATAAAGTAGCTGATACAATGCGTGTTTCAGGAAGACATGTTTCTGTCGATGCTCCATTCGCTGTTGGAGAAGATAGTAGTTTGTTAGATGTATTAATTAGTGATGATACACCAAATACCGACAATTCATTAATCAGCGAATCGTTGATACGTGAAGTGGATAGGTCGCTTGCAACTTTAACTGATCGAGAAAGAGATATAGTAAAATATTTTTTTGGAATTGGTGTTTCAGAAATGACACTGGAAGAAATTGGTGATAGGTTTGGATTAACTCGAGAAAGAGTCAGACAAATTAAAGAAAAAGCAATTAGAAGATTGCGACATACATCAAGAAGCAAGTTGCTGAAATCCTATTTGGGGTAAGATAAAAAAATACATGAAAAAAAGGCTGCCTGCATATAGACAGCCTTTTTTTATTTCTTTTTGGCTAATTCTTGTAATGCAAACATTTCGTCTCGAAGTCTCGCTGCTTCCTGGAAGTTTAATTCCTTAGCGGCTCTCTCCATTTGAAGTTTTGTTTTTTCTATTGCTTTTTCTAATGCTATTTTATCCATATATTGAACAATAGGGTCTGCAGCAATATTTAGCCCTTCTGGTTCCGAATATGCTTTACTTCTTTGGTTGGCTTTCTTCTGCAAATCTCCCATCAATGATCGCGAGGCTTTTATAATTTGAGTTGGAGTTATTCCATGCTTTTCATTGTATTCCAATTGCTTTTCTCTTCGGTAGGTTGTTTGATCTATGGTTTTTTGCATGGAATTAGTAATTTTATCTGCGTACATGATTACTTTTCCTTCAATGTTTCTGGCAGCGCGACCAGCAGTTTGTGTCAGAGATCGGTTAGATCTTAAAAAACCTTCCTTATCAGCATCTAGTATAGCTACTAAAGCAACTTCTGGCAAATCCAAACCTTCACGCAGCAAATTAACTCCGATTAGCACGTCAAAAGTTCCTTCTCTCAATTGATCCATGATTTCAACTCGTTCCAGTGTATCGATATCTGAGTGAATATACCTGCACTTAATCTCAAATCGAGTTAAATATTTGGTTAACTCTTCCGCCATTCGTTTAGTTAGCGTTGTTACTAAAGTTCTTTGGCCTTTCTCAACACGAGTATTGATTTGTTCCATTAAGTCGTCAATCTGATTTAATGAAGGTTTCACTTCAATCTGCGGATCGAGCAAACCTGTGGGACGTATAACTTGTTCAACAAAAACTCCCTCGCATTTTTCAAACTCATAATCTCCAGGCGTAGCACTTACAAATAGTATTTGCTTAGTAAGGCCTTCAAATTCTTCAAATTTCAAAGGTCGATTGTCAATAGCAGCTGGTAAACGAAAACCGTATTCAACCAGATTCTTTTTTCGTGAATGATCCCCTCCGAACATCGCTCTAATTTGAGGTAAAGTAACGTGACTCTCGTCCACGACGGTAATAAAATCATCTGGGAAGTAATCCAACAAACAAAATGGACGAGTTCCCGGATTTCTCCCATCAAAATATCTTGAATAATTTTCAATTCCAGGGCAGTAACCTAACTCTTTTATCATTTCTAAATCATATTCCACCCTGTCTTTTATTCTTTTAGCTTCGTGATTCTTGCCAATAGATTTAAAAAACTCAATTTGTTTGAATAGATCATCCTGTATTTGATGAATGGCTCTATTCATTCTTTCTTTGGTTGTTACAAAAATATTGGCAGGATATATAATTCCTGTTTTTAGGCTTTCAATGGCTTGATTATTAATTGGATTGAATGATTCTATCTCTTCTATTTCATCACCCCAAAATACAACTCTATATGCCACGTCATTATATGCAAGGTAAATATCAATAGTATCGCCATTAACTCTAAATGTTCCAGGTTTGAAATCAATTTCGCTTCTGGAATATAAGCTCTCGACCAGATGTCTTAAGAATTGGTTTCGGTTAATTGTTTGACCCTGTTTTACGGTAATGGTATTACTATGAAAGTCCTCAGGGTTACCAATACCATAAAGGCAAGAAACGGAAGAAACAACGATTACATCTCTTCTTCCAGAGAGCAAAGAAGAAGTCGTTCTTAGCCGAAGTTTCTCTATTTCTTCGTTTATAGATAAATCTTTCTCTATGTAGGTATCTGTAACAGGTAAGTATGCTTCTGGCTGATAATAATCGTAATAGGATACAAAATATTCTACGGCATTTTCAGGGAAGAATTGTTTAAATTCTCCATATAATTGTGCTGCAAGTGTTTTGTTGTGACTTAACACCAATGTTGGCCTTTCAACCTTTTGTATGACATTGGCAACTGAAAAAGTTTTTCCGGAGCCTGTCACACCAAGTAAGGTCTGGAAGCTATCACCTCTTTTAACTCCTTCGGTTAATTGTTTAATAGCCTCCGGCTGATCTCCAGTTGGTTTATAATCTGATGTTAATTTAAAGTTCATTAATATTACTCTTCGCTTAGAATAATGTAAACTGGGTAATGGTCGCTATATCCTCCATAGTAGTTTGGACCTCCATATGTTCTATTGGGACTTTTAATTCCGTCTTTACTTTCATAAGTGATCCAATCGGCTGAAAAAATAAATGCTTCATTACCCTTAACTGTATATCCTGATGAGTTCTTTAGTAATGAATTAGAAACAATGATATGATCGTAAACACTCCATTCTCCTCTATAACTGTGAGTTCCCAATCCTTTTTTGGTATAAGGAAGCATTAAATTATAGAGTGCATTTTTATTGAGAGAATTGTCAGCTTTTAAAGTTTCTTTTACACTTTTATTTATTGGTGTATCGTTTAAATCGCCTAAAACAATAATCTTTGCTGATGGATTATTATTTATTATTGAATCAATTTCAGTTCGAAGTGTTATTGCACATTGAACTCTTTGTGATTCAGTTTTTTCAACACCACCACTTCTCGACTTCCAGTGATTTACAAAAATATGTAAAGTGTCTTTATGACCTAAAATTCCTTTGAAATATAAAATATCCCGAACTTTATATTCTGTATTTAACGGAACCGGAATCTTTTTATGATTTAGGTATTTAATTTCATTTGCGGAATAGATTAACGCAACATCAATACCTCTTGCATCAGGACTATCTTCATGTACAATTTTATAATTATTATCTTTCAATAGATCAGTTTCTATTAAATCCTCCAAAACGGATCTGTTCTCAACTTCTGCAAATCCAACGAGGCTTGGATTTTTCGAATTAAACGAATCTAAAACCTTAGAAATATCAATTAACTTTTTTTGATACCTGCCAGTGGTCCATTTTTTTCTTCCCTCAGGAGTGAATTCTTCGTCATGAATGGAATTATCGTTAATGGTATCGAATAAGTTCTCAACATTATAAAATGCAAAAGTGTATTCTTTATTTTCTGATTGAGAATACGCAAGGAAACATATAAGTAATGGAATTGTTACTAAAATAATCTTTTTCATATGCATTATTTTTTTAGGAAGGTAAAATTAACAATATTAAATGACAATAATAACTGACATAAAGACAGAAAAGCCATAAATTAAGTTTATGGCTTTTTGTCGGGATGAGAAGATTCGAACTTCCGACCCCACGCCCCCCAGACGCGTACTCTAAACCTGGCTGAGCTACATCCCGAATCGTTTGTAAAAATAATTATCAAATCTGAAATTGCAAAATAATATTTAATTTAAAATGTGGTATATTTATTGATGAATTAGAAATCAGAAATTAAAATATTTAGATAATTAGTTAAGTTAAATAAATCAATAAATTAAAAGATAAAGATGGCATTATTTAAAACATTAGACAATCAGCAAGAAGAAAATACATCAAGAATGGTTGATTCTGAAGTCGAAAAAGTTAGATGTTTAATTGTCGGTTCGGGACCAGCTGGTTACACTGCAGCAATATATGCAGCAAGAGCTAATTTAAATCCGGTAATGTATGAGGGATTGGAACCCGGCGGGCAATTAACAACTACAACAGAAGTTGAAAATTATCCGGGTTACCCTGAAGGAGTAACGGGACCTGTAATGATGGAAGATTTTAAAAAACAGGCTCAGCGTTTTGGAACCGATGTAAGATTTGGTTTAGCTACAGCTGCTGATTTGTCAAAAAGACCTTTCAAAGTTACTATTGACGGTAAAAAGCTAATAGAAGCAGAAAGTCTGATAATAGCAACAGGCGCTACCGCAAAGTATCTAGGAATAGAATCTGAAGAAAAGTATAAGGGGCAAGGAGTATCTGCATGTGCTACGTGCGATGGATTCTTTTATAAGGGAAAGGACGTAGCTGTAGTTGGTGGTGGTGATACTGCAGCCGAAGAGGCAACCTATCTAGCCGGCTTATGCAATAAGGTATATCTGATTATTAGAAAAGATCATATGCGTGCATCAAAGGTTATGCAGGAAAGAGTGATGAATACAAAGAATATTGAAGTTCTTTTCGAGCATAAAACAAAAGAAATTGTAGGAGATATGAGTGGTGTAAATGGAGTTATATTAGTTAATGGTAAAGGAGAAGAAGTAAAAATTGATATTCATGGATTTTTTGTGGCTATTGGACACAAGCCTAATTCAGATATTTTTAAGGAATACATTGATACAGACGAGGTTGGTTATGTTATAACCAAACCAGATACAACAGAAACAAAAGTTC
>PKTC01000270.1 GCA_002869305.1 Marinilabiliales bacterium | reverse complement strand
GACCAGTTGTTTCAATATGGATTTTTTTACCATCTTTTTTAATGTATGTGTACTGAATTGCCCTTGGTGTATGATGATCTTCCATTAACTGATCGAACATCTCTTTCATGGCGGCCTCTCCTTTAGCAGTTAAACGATCCATGTCTTTCCCGCTCATCATCTCCTCTGGAGTATAACCCAGTATTTTTGTAACTGATGGACTTTGGTATTTTAGTTTCAGTTCGCTATCATAAATTGATATAACCTCTGATGCATTTTCTAATAATGAATGAAGTCGCTTCTGAGCATTTTCAACTTCTTTTATCTGTGTTTCAAGATTTTTATTTGATATTTCAAGCTCCTCTTGTGTAGCTCTCATTTCCTCAGCATTCTGGCGAAGCTGCTCTTCATTTGCCTTTAATTCAGAAGTCATTTGCTGCGATTCTTGGAGCAACTTTTCAGTCTTTTGGTTCATTTTTAGATTGTACAGAGTACGAGCTATTATTTCACCAAGTTCTTTCAAGAATTTAATGGTTAGTTCAGGGAACTTATTTTTTATAGATGCGAATTCAATTACACCTTGCAACTTCTCCTCTGTAATTAATGGAACGATAAGAATACTGCAAGGTTTCTTATCTCCTAAAATCCCTGAGGTAATTGATGTATAATTTTCAGGTATTTCTGTTCTATACACAATGTCTTGTTCATAAGCACATTGCCCGATTAATCCTTCCCCAATTTTAAATTCCTGATTTACATATCTTTTCCTGTTATAGGCATAGGTTGCAAGATTTATTATTTTGCTTTCCTCGTCATTATATATATAAAATGAACCTTGTATTATATCAATGTATTTAATTAACTCAACAAGAACCTCATATGCCAATTCATCAATATTATTATGCATACGAAGAATTCGCGAGACCAAATCCTTACCTTCCGAAATCCAATTCTGCTCTTTTTCTTTTTTTGTATTGGAAAGCAAATTATCTCTCATAACAATTAAAGATCGGCCAATGATATCATCTTCGTCTATTTGAGTGTCTTTATCGTCGTAAATTCCTTCACCAATCCTTTTTGCAAACCTTGCATTTTTGTTGATGTCTTGATCTCTTTGTTCAATAATTCTTTCAAAGGCTACTTTATCCCGTTCTCTTTTTTTAATCGAAAAATAGATAACAATAACAACGATAATAGGCAAGGTATCTATTAACCAATGTATTGGATTTGATTTATGAATTTCGGCAATAGTTTGGAAAGATACACTCAGGTTATTTATTAAAATATCCATTATCCACGAAATGAAAAGGAAAAGCAAAGAGATGCCAGCGCCTATAATCACATCGTTATATGAAATAACACTTAGTTTATTTTTCTGTTTCTTAACAGCCATATATTCATTAATAGTTTAATACTTTATTACTGATTTGGCAATTTCGCTTGCCATACCTTCAAATAAATCTATAAAATTTGATTTAAATTCTTTAAAAGATGCTAATTCTATAATTGCAATGGTTTTATTCTCAAAAATGATAGGAATAATTACTACATGATCAGGAGTGCTACTTCCCAATCCAGATAATATGGTAACATAATTTTCAGGAATTTCTTCTAGAATTAATGCTTTCATATTCTTTGCAACCTGTCCGGACAATGATTCTCCAGTTTTAAAACTTTTAGGATCATCTTCTCCAAAGCATGCATATTTCCCGGCTATATTAAAAACTTCGGTTTCTTTTTCTTTCACAAAGAACAATCCCTGAACGATGTCAAATTCTTTTGCAATATTTGAAAGTATCTTTTCTGTATATTTTTCAAGATCAAGTTTCGAATTTGCTTTAGGTATAATCTTACTCAAATAACTCTCAACATTTAGCAAATCATCATTACCAGAATCATCCACAAACACCTTGTTCTTCTCATCTTCACTTAGAGAGTCAAGTTTATCTCTTTTATACTTATCTTCAGAATCTTTTTGGTAGGTTGCCAAAATGGTAATTATGAAAAGAACAACAACTAGAACAACAGCCATACCTAAGAGTACAAGTAATTTGTTATTTAAATCATCTCCAGCTAATTCTATCAATGTTCGAATTTGGCCAAAGAACACAAAGAAAATAATCAATTCAGCGAAAAGAATTAAAAATGCAATTAGTTTATATAAACTACTTCTATTCATTAATTATAATCATTTTAGTTTAAGCAAGTATTGAATTATCTGATCTGTTGAAAATATATGATCAACTGTTGTTAACTTTAAGGATGCCTCTGTCATAGTTTTAACCTGACACTCATTTGGATCTTGAACTATTGCAACACCTCCGGCTTGTTTTAATTTTTTTAATCCATATGCCCCATCTCTATTTGCACCTGATAAGATAATGCCTATTAATTTATCACGATATGCTTGAGCTGCTGTTTCAAACGTAAGATCAATAGATGGCCTATAATGGTTTACTGGTTCTTCAGTTGATAAAGCAATTCGCTTATTTAACTCGATATACATGTGGTAGTTTGCCGGCGCAAGATATCCTCTGCCAGGTTTAATGTTTTCCTTGTCATAAGGCTCAACAATTGGAATTGTCGATTTAATTGATAAAGCTTCAACAAACCCAGAGCGCACATGTTTTAATCTGTGTAAACTTAACAAAACGGGTAAAGGAAAATTTTTCGGTAACGAACTAAGTATTTTAGTAATTACTTGAAAACTTCCTGCTGATCCACCAATAACGACAGCTTTATACATTTATATTAAGATAATTTCTTTTTATATATACTTTCATCCTTATTAACTAAGGTAAAATCTTTTTCTGAGTTCCAGTAGTCAATTTTTTCATTGTTGCCAATAATAAAATGCCCTCCTGGTACTAAACTATTATATATAATTTTAATAAAACGTTCCTGCAATATTTGATTATAATAAATCATTTGATTACGGAACAATACTAATTTTACCCCTTTTGGATAATCATCAAATATAATATTTTGTTTGATAAATTTTGTATTCTCTATTAAAGAAGTATCCCAATATGCTTTATCTCCATCCACTTTGTAAAAATCGGTAAGATTACCTTCACTAAAGATGCGTTTATAATTGGCATCATTTACCTCAATCTTTTTTGGATCGAAAATTCCTTTCTTTGTTTTTTCAATATCAAGCTCACTAATGCTTGAAGCAATTAATTGAACATCTTTTAACAAATTAAGTCTATTAAGGATAATCGCGGCAGAAAAAAGCTCATCACCTGATGAAACTTCAGGAAACCATATTTTAAAGCTCGAACTACCTTTTATTATTTGTGGGAATAACTCTTCTTTAAGTAACCTCCACAAAGATGGATCGCGAAATGTTTCTGTATTTTCGACGCATAATTCTTGCAGGAAAACCTCAAAGAAGTCTTTTTCTGTTGCAATTTTACGAATAAAGCCATCGGCATCTTTCAAATTGTTACTAACAATAATTTTTTCTATGCGACGCTTAAAGAAAGTTAGCGCATAGTTTTTGAAATCATAATTATAAACATCTTGAAGAGTTTTAATAATGTTTCGTGTATCTACTATGCCTAATTCGTATCTATTCATTTATATGTTCCATTTAACATCTTTACTTTTTACGATATGCCTGACCCTTCTTTTCAAATTTGGATGTTATTTCTCCAAGCATAGTTTCATGCATCCCTAAAACCAGATAACCGTTTGTATAAAGATGATAGTGAAAAAGTTTAAATACTTTGTTTTGTAAACTGTATTTAAAGTAAATAATAACATTTCTGCACAATATCAGATCAAACTTTGCAAAATATAAATTTCCACCCTGAACAAGATCGTGCTGCCTAAAAATGGGTTTCTGTCGAAGAAAATCATTCATTTGGATTGAATCTGTTACTTTATCTATCCTAAAATATTTTGAATATGCAACATCATTATATTCCTCGTAATTGTATGGATTTTCCTTAATTACTTTGTCAAAATTATCCAGGTAGCCAATATTGAATCGATATTTGTAATTTCCCTTTTTTGCTGCTGCTAAGGCATCGGTATTTAAATCACTGGCAAATATTTTTGCTTTCTCTAATAATCCCAACTCATTTAACAATATCATCATGGAATAAACTTCCTGTCCGGTTGAACATCCTGCATGCCAAATATTAATGTTTCGGTTTTCTGAAAATTTGGGTAGAATTCTATACCTTAATGTTTGCCAAATTTGGGGGTCTCTAAAAAGTTCTGTAGTATTAACTGTAATATCTTTTACGGTTTGTTCCAGAAATTCTTTATTTGTCTTTATTTTGTTGATTAATGATAGTAAGTCAGAATTATTATCAATAAGTATTTTTTGTAAACGACGTTTAAGCGATTTCTCAGAATATTCGCTAAAATCGTACCCAGAGGCATTTTTTAAAGTATTTACAAAAAATTGAACTTCTTGATCTGATAGAATCATTCTGAGCTTTCAATTAAAAAGTGATATACTTACTACGCTAATTTAAGAAAATAGTTTGTTTTTAAATGTGCAAAAATAGCTAATAAACTGGTATTCAAAAATTGAGCATATTAAATAAAGATAATCTAATAATAAGTATTTTAAACGATTTCAATAGTATGAAATTAAATAAATCAAAGTCTACGTTAGCAATCTATGGAATTAAAGATATAAAAAATTCCGGATATCCTGTATTTGTTCATGACCATAATGTATCTTTTTTTGATAAAGGTAAATTATTAAAACATGTACAGTTGGAAAGAATTACACGAACGAAATATGATAATTCATTAGATCTTAATATTCATTCCTTGTTAAAATCTGAAAAATTAATTCAGGATGACTGTGATATTGTATTCGTTGATAATATTATTGGAAGAGCATTTATAAGTGAAGATGGCGAGATTCGTTTTGAAGGGCCAGTAAATAATGAGCTGGCAATTGGATTGGAAAAAGGAAGATGCTGGTGGTATGGAGATGAGCGAGAAGCATATATTTTAAATCATGAATTGGCTCATATCTACAGCTGTTTGCCTTTTTTTGGAAATTTCAGAGAAAACAGTCTATTGGTTCATTTCGATGGAGGTGCCAGTCTAAGCAATTTTTCTGCGTGGGTTTATAAGCAAGAGTCTTTAAAAAAGCTAGAATATCATTGGGACCTTAAATATTTATCCTCACTATTTAATGCAAATGCCCTAGCTTTTTCAATCATAGGAGCAAGGGAGTTTGATCAACATTCTGTGCCCGGCAAGTTAATGGGATATGCATCTTATGGAAAATATTCTGAAGCACTTGAAGATTGGTTAATTAAGAACGATTACTTTCAGGATATTTGGAAAAAAAAGACTCCTTTCTTTGAGAAAGTTAAAAATGACTGGGGTATTGATATTAATAGTTTTGATCAGCATAATTCTTTTTTGCAAAATATAGCTGCCACTTTTCAATATATTTTTCAAAGAGACTTTGTTAGGAAGATCGAAGAATTACAAAAAAGAGAGGAGAGTGATTATCTTTATCTGACAGGAGGTTCAGCTCTTAACATTCTGGCAAATACACAAATCATTACTAAAAAGCTATTCAAAGAAGTTTTTATTCCTCCTTGTACAAATGATTCTGGCTTATCGATTGGAGCAGGTGCTTTTATGGAACAAATTAAGCATTCCGAAATTAGAAAACATTCACCTTTTATAAATAATTGGAATTTACCGGATGAAAAGTTCGACTATTTCAAACAAGATGTCTCTGATATTGCCAATGAATTAGTTCAGGAAAAAGTAATTGCAGTTTGCAATGGATTTGCAGAGTCGGGTCCTAGAGCATTAGGAAACAGGAGTATATTAGCTTTGGCAAACTCTAGCATACTCGCCAAAAAGGTTAGCGAAGAACATAAAAAAAGAGAATGGTACAGGCCGGTAGCGCCAATTATGCTTGAGAAGAACACAAGATATTTTACAGGGCTAACAGAAATTCCAGCGCTAAGCAAATTTATGTTGCTGGATTTTAAGGTAATTAATGAGAAGATTAAGGAGATAGAAGGAGTTGTTCATGTTGACGGAACCTCTCGTATTCAAACTATTTTTAACAGAGAAGAGAATCCATTTATGTTCGATTTATTGAACGAACTTGAAGAAAAACATAAGATTAAAGCATTAATCAATACATCTTTTAATATTAAAGGAGAACCTATTGTACATGCTGCAGATGATGCCATTCGATCAGCAAAGAATATGAAGTTGGACGGCCTTGTGCTCAATGGGAAATTCCAAAAGCTTTAATTATAATGTAAATCCGAAATTTAGAAATAAGGAATTTGCAGACGGATTGGTAATTAATGCAGCCTGTATTGGAATTTCCCAGGATTTATAAATGCGAATATTACGTGAAGCACTTAAACCTGCATTTACAATCCCGAACTTATCACCGTAGTAGCCTTTGAAGGGATTGAGTCCAAGAAAAAAATCAAGAGAGCTTTTTTCTATTTGCGCACTGTATCCAAATTCCAGGTAAGTTGAATAATAATTTTGATTGGTTTCGGAGTTGATATCGTCTCCATAAATCATGGTTGCAACTAAGATTTTTAACGGGAATTGATTTGTTCCATTAAAAGCCAGATATAATTCAATAGTATGTTTGGTTGAATTTCTATTATAGTTTGTAATTTCATGGCTAGTTTCAATTGAAGCAGGACAATAATAATCAAAAATAGTAAACGAAAAATTTTGAAAATTGTACGTAAAATACAAATCTAATTCAGTGTAATTGCCATCTATGCTTTGTGCAAACCAAATTCCACTTGTTGTATTTTCTTTACTTATTTCAAATGTAGGTTCGAAAGTAGGAGTATAGCTTGTTACAGTTCCCCTCCATATGTGCATTGTTCTGAAATCAAATTGAACATTGACATCAACTAATTTTGATTCATTATTTGCAATTAGTTTTTGCGAAGTATAAACAATTAAAACAGTTATAATAAACTTATAAATAAATAAACCCAATTTCATAAACCCTTATTTTTGAAGCGGCAAATGTATGTAAAATCAGATTTATTTTAATGTTATTAAGTAAAAATTTACTTAAATTTTACAATTACTATAACAGGCTGATGATCAGTGAATTTAAAGTCATAATTACTGGTTTTTACATGCGTCGGAAATATGTTAGGCGACATTAAATAAAAATCAATGATAGGTGTAATCGTTTTTCCTTTCTCGTAAGGTGCGTTTAAATAACGATTGGTTGGAATCTTAGGATCGTATGCCCAATTCCAATCCTGAGGTAAATAGTCTGCATTGATCGGATTTAACACAAAGCGTTTTGCAGGAGATTTTTCCTTGATTTCAGAGTAGTT
>PKTC01000427.1 GCA_002869305.1 Marinilabiliales bacterium | reverse complement strand
TGAAGCATGTTTTCATCATATCTGCATACTGGTAATCCACTGCATTTTGTAGCACCATTTAGATTAAATACCGCAATAATTACATATCCGTTTTTAACAACTAATTTTCTTAAAAGATCGAAATAGGCATTTTGTTCATTTTTATCGGTAAAGAAATGCAATACTGCACGGTCGTGCCATAGATCGACTTTTTCCAGCTTTGCTAATTCGTAAGGTAAAGTTATGTCGTCAATAAGAAATTTCACATTCTGACTATCCCTGCCTATTCTTTTCTTTAGTATATCGAATGCATTAGAACTTATATCGTTGGCAATAATATTGGTATACTTTAATTTTAGTAATTCATCAATCAAAGTTGTTGAACCTGCACCTACATTTAAAATGGCCGCATCTTCTGCTAAGTTGCATTTATTAATAAGTCTAAGCGATGGTTGCGGATTTTCTTCGTACCAACCCAGTTTTTCAGTTTCAACTTTATTATACGTATTATCCCAATGTTGAATTAACTCATGGGTTCCTGATTTCTTGCCCGAACAACAAGAACATATTGGTTTATTATCCATTCTATAGCACTTTATTAAAGTGTCAAAGGTAGTAATCTTTTATAATTTTTTGATGTATTTTGCTTTGAAGCCCTTTGCTTCGAAATGATGTAATTTATAATTGTATTTTAAAAGTTGACTATGATATGGACTTACTGCATTTCTGTCGAAGGCACGCATTAAATGAATTGCTTTTCCTCCTGGTTTAATTACTCGTTCAATTTCTTTTTGCTCTTGATCAAAATCCCAACCCAATGCATTAGATGTAAAGACAAAATAAAGCGAATGATCTGGTAAAGGTATTCGATTTAAAAAGCCTTCAATAATAAATATGTTATCAATACTATTTTTCTGAATTCTATTTTGCAAGTAATTTCTAAAGCTACCAAGAGGCTCAATAGCATAAACCGTTTTTGAATAGTCAGAAAGCAATAAGCTAAGTATTCCTGAACCTGCACCAACATCAGCAACTATTTTATCGTGAATCAAATTCGGTGATAATATTTCTTGTATTTCCCAGTTGAATTTTATTTTAGAATCGTATGTTTCTGGAAATTTATTATATATAAGGAGCTCTCCAATTTCCCATATAACCTCATTGCAATAATCTTTAACCATTTCAGGCTTGGAAACAATTTTATTTTCTTTTAGCACTTTTTCGATAAATGGTATTATAGTTGGCTCCTTATTTACTAAGAAGTGATGAATTGCGGGATATGTCCTTAGCAAAGTGGCAAATTCTTTTTGAGGAATACGTTCTGGTAAATATTTTATCTGGAAACTTTCTAATAATAGTAAATCTTCAACCACTAAATTGGTATCCTTAAATATTTCTTTAAGATGACTTGAATATTTCACTTTTTGAAAATGGTTTTATATAATCAATTACATTACAAAGTTACGGTTTGTTTTAAAATATTGGAATTCGATAGTGAACAGTTAGTCCATTGTTTTGGATTCAATTATTTACGTTCTTTCGGCGAGTGAGGGTGAAGTTAAGAAGAATAATCGATAGAGTCAAGGGCTGTTATTTGCATCAGTTTTTGAATTAGTGTATAAATGTGTTTTTGGGTAGATTATACTTGAATCTTCATGCTTGCTTTAAACTTAGAAATTTTAGTTTTATTTTAACATTCATAGTTATCTACATAGTTAGTTTTAATTCTTATTTATGAAAGAATGGAATCTTTATGTAACTTTATCAAAAATTGCTGAATGGAACAGAGAACACAAAAAGAGGATTCCTTTAAACACGAATTGACACGGATATTTTTTATTGCAGTGGGTGTTTTCCTGTTTATTTTATTTTTTCAACCTTTTCCTCTTGATTCATTAAATTACGATAATAGGTTGTTGTATGTAACAGGATTTGGTGGGATCATCTTTTTGTTTACTTTTCTCATTCTTGTATTAATACCTTTTCTGTTTCCTAAATGGTTTAAACTCTCCATATGGGAAAGAAGAACGCCTCTATTGTTAATTATTACATTGTTGATAGTAATAATGGCAGCTAATGCCTTCTATATTAGATATGTTGGCAATACAGATTTATCACTTTATATTTTATTTAAGACTTTTTTAGTGAGTCTACTGCCGATTATCATCCTGAATATTTTATTTAAGAATAAGTCGCTTGAAAGTATTATTGAAATTTTACAAGATCATATCAGATTATATCAAGCAAGGATAAGTGAGCTAGAGTGCAATGGAATGGAGGAAGAAATTAGCATTTACTCGGATACAAAATCAGATAAAATTACTTTAAAATTTAAAAATATTGTTTCGGTTCAGTCAGCCGATAACTATATAGAAGTACATTATCTGGAGAAAGAAGTAGTTGAAAAGAAATTGATCCGAAATACATTAAAAAACATAGAAATTCAATTAGTTAAGCGACCAGAACTAATGCGATGTCATAGAACCAGTATTGTAAATATGTTGCACGTTGAAAAATTGCTTCGTACCTACAATGGTTATAGTTTAAAGATGAATTATTTAGAGCATGATATACCTGTATCTCGTCAGTATTTGGTGTTAATTAGGGATGCTATTTCAAACACTGAATAGTTTAGTTGTTCGCCACCAAATAGTGTCACTCACCCCAAAATAATCGTATTCTCCCCATATAGCGGCTTATTAAGCCCTTTGATTTTTAATCACTTCGTTTAAGCATTAAATTGCATTGAACCAAAAATTACATTAAGATGATAAATGTTGTAGATAATTATTGTGAATTTCCAACTGCATTGCGGCGACCGATGTGGAGAATATGGCATAATTTGTTAATTCGATTCGATAAGGATAGCACAGTAAACTTTATGAATTACGGATATGCCGGATTAAATGGTGATAAGCCAATTGAACTTATGCAAAAAGATGAAGTAAATAGATATTGTATTCAACTTTATGATCATGTTGTAAATTCTGTAAATCTGAAAGACAAAAAAGTAATCGAAGTAGGATCTGGTCGTGGTGGAGGAGCAGACTACATTACCAGGTATTACAAGCCATTACATTATACTGGGGTTGATATTTCCAGTGGAGTTATAAAGTTTTGCAATCAGTGTTACAATGTTCCGGGTTTAACTTTCCTTGAAGGTAAAGCAGAAAAAATTCCAGCAGAAACTGCATCTTTTGATGCACTTGTCAATGTTGAATCGGCACGTTGTTACAGTAATATCAAGGCATTTTTCAAAGAAGTGCATCGAGTATTAAATGATGATGGTCATTTTCTATTTGCTGATATGATTGAAAAAGGAGAAGTAGAGTCAGTTCGAAAAGAGCTTGCAGAATGCGGATTTAAGGTATTAAGTGAACAGGAAATAACAAAAAATGTTGCTAAAGGATTAGAACTAGACACTCAGCGAAGAGAAAAACAAATAAAGAACAAGGTTCCTGGTATTTTACAGAAATCGTTCGAAAAGTTTGCGGGCACCAAAGGGTCGACTCGCTATAATTCGTTCAATAACGGAACTTTTGAATATTGGAGTTTCGTTTTAAAGAAGAATTAAGAAACTCTGAGGCCAGGATTGAACTTTATTCTAATGTTGCTGTTTGTATTGAATGTTATGCTTAATAAATGATGTTTTATAAGGTGAAAGAGGTAGTTATTAAAACTTAATAATGTTATGACTAAGACGAGTTTAAGATTTACAGCACAGAACAAAAAGGAATTCATTATAGAATTAAGGGAAAAGGTAACAAATTACTTTGAAAGTAATCAGATTTCTCAACAAGGAAATATGAGTTTGCTAGTTAAAACAGCTTTTATGATTTTGTTATACTTTTCGCCTTACTTTTTAATGCTAGCTGGAGTTATTAACTCTTTTGCAGGAGTTTTAATATGTTGGGTTATTATGGGAGTTGGTAAGGCAGGCATTGGAATGTCCGTAATGCACGATGCCAATCATAAATCATATTCTTCGCGGCAGTGGGTCAATAAGCTTATGGGCAATACCCTTTATTTGCTGGGAGGTTCACCTCACACCTGGCAACACCAACACAACACTTTGCATCATGGATTTACAAATGTAGATGGTCATGATGAAGACATAGACCCTGGCTCATTACTAAGATTTTCACCGCATAAACCTTTATTGAAAATTCACAAATATCAGCATATCTATGCATGGGTTTTATACGGTTTAATGACCTTGACCTGGGTTACAACAAAGGATTTTAGACAATTAATACAATATAAAAAAGATGGTGCCTCATTAAGCAATAATTTATCTACAATACAACTATGGATTTTACTTATTGTTTCTAAGGTATTGTATTATGTTGTTTTTATGGTTATTCCAATGATATTACTACCTTTTGCCTGGTATTGGGTAATTGTTTTCTTTTTAGCAATGCATTACACCAGTGGTTTTATTTTAACTGTCATATTTCAAACAGCACATGTTGTTCCTACATCGAAATATCCATTGCCCGACGAAAACAATACACTTGAAAATAATTGGGCTGTTCATCAATTATATACTACTTCCGATTTTGCACCAAAGAGTAGAATCTTTTCATGGTTTATTGGAGGACTGAATTATCAGGTTGAGCACCATTTATTTCCGAACATCAGCCATGTTCATTATCGTAAGATATCTAAACTTGTAAAGGAAATGGCCAAAAAGTACGATTTACCGTACTATGTTCAACCTGGGTTTCTAAAAGCCTTATGGGAACATGGCAAAATGTTAAAAAAATTAGGAAGAGTATACGCTACTTAGTCTTTACAACTTTTACAGCTGCTGGTCCTTTAGGTCCGTTTTCAACCTCGAATGTTACCTGGTTACCTTCTTTGATTTCACCAGTGACATTATTAATATGAAAAAATACACTTTCTTTAGTGATGGAGTCTTTTATAAATCCAAAACCTTTTGAATCGTTGTAATGGTACACATTACCTGTTCTTATAGGATCGTAGTCTTCATCTTTATTACGAGTGGGAACGCCAAGCTCAATGTCTTCGGCTTTTACTTTTGATTTCTTCTTAGGATCTGGTGGAGTTGAACTAATTACTCCATTCTCATCCACATAAGCAATCATGTCGTCCAGAGAATTTTTCTTATCACCCTCTTTTCTATCCATCCTTTTTTGAGCCTTTTCTTTTCTCTTTTTTTCTTTCTTTTGTCTAACTTCTTTCTTGTTAAAAGTTTCTTGCGATCTACCCATAAATTTTATAATACTGTTTTAATTGTTATTTTATTAATTTTCTAAGAAGGTGAATTTTCCCTTCATAATGTGTTTTAATCTGTACAAAGCTCTGCTCTTAATTTGTCGAACTCGTTCTGTTGTCATTCCAAATTTTAACGCAATATCATTTAAGCGATAGGCTGGTGACTTGCCTAAACCAAAAAACATGGTTAATATTTCTGATTCTCTTACAGATAACTTTTCTAATGCTCTTGATATGTTTGTTGATATTGACTCTTGCATAAGCTTATTATCTGGAGCCGGCAGGTTTTCAATCTGAACAACATCATATAAGTTAGCTTCACTACTGTTATCATTAGAGATAGGCATGTCAAATGATACTTGTCGTCGTTTAATGGTATTAGCAACTTCCACTTCTTCATTTGAAAGTTCCAAATAATTTGCAAGCTCAGAATCTGTTGGTGCTCTTTCGTATTCTTGTTCAAGATACGGAAATGCCTTAACAATTTTATTGATGGCGGATAGTTTGTTTAAGGGCAATCGAACAACTCGAGTTTGCTCCGAAATGGCCTGTATAATAGATTGTCGAATCCACCATACCGCATAGGAAATGAATTTAAATCCACGCGTTTCGTCAAACTTTGTTGCTGCCTTTACCAAGCCAACATTACCTTCATTGATTAAATCAGAAAAAGATAATCCCTGATTTTGATATTGTTTTGCTACAGAAACAACAAACCTTAAATTGGAAACTACTAATTTTTCTAATGCAACATCATCACCTTTTCTTATTCGAACAGTTAGGTCGACTTCCTCTTCAGCACTTAAGACAGAGTATTTACTAATCTCATGAAAATACCTACTGATAGATTCTTCATTTCGATGTGTAATCTGTTTTGTGATTTTTAGTTGCCTCATTCAGTCTCACTTTCTTTTTTAAAGAAGATCCATGTATAGAAGAAAAAGAAGCTCATTCCTTCCTAAATGGTTGGAATGAGAAAATAAATGAATCAGAAAACTAACTATTGGTTAGTTTTCTGTATGCATAAGCAAATTAACGATTAAATTCCCTTTTTGGTTTTGCTTCGTTAACCACTATATCTCTACTTTCTAAAGCTGCTCCATTAAGTTCTTTAATGGCATTTTGTGCTTCTGTTTCATCGTCCATCTCAATAAAACCAAAACCTTTGCTTCTTCCATTATATTTATCAATAATAATTTTTGCAGAACTAACGGTTCCGTACTCTTCGAAAATTTTTTTTAAATCATCTTCGTTTACCTTATAATCAAGGTTTCCTACATAAATGTTCATAATTGTAATTTTAAATTTTACTTGTATTAACAGAAAAGAATAACAGGGTTGCAAAAGCTTATCATTTGTTCTTATAAATATAAGACACTAACGATGAAACCAATTTGAACCTTAATATTCTTATGTGTTTTGTTTTTTATCAGTTTTAAGTGGATCTAAAAAAGAGAGCAGTGATGAACTAATAGTGATAAGAATTAGTAAATATCGCGCAAATTCTCAAATCTAAGTTTGAACAAAGGTACGCATTTATTTCAAGTCAAGTACTATGAATTATGATTTAGTTTGATATATCAGCCATTAATCAGTGGTTCACATATTTTAATACAAAAAATAAAAAAGCCTGTTGATTGACAACAGGCTTAGTGAATTGGTAAATTTAAATGAAAATATTATATAACTCTTACGTTTACTGCGTTTAATCCTTTTTTACCTTCTTGTAGTTCAAACTCAACACGATCGTCTTCGTTTATTTCATCAATTAAACCTGATACGTGTACAAAATGTTCTTTGTTTGAATCGTCTTCTTTAATGAAACCAAATCCTTTGGCATCGTTAAAGAACTTTACTGTTCCTGTGTTCATTCTTAAAATTTTATTAATTAATTACTGCGCAAAGTTAGTATAAATAATTACTAATCTATATTTAATTCAATTTTTTTTACATTTATTTTCAGGAAATTGTAATATTCTTATAATTCGAGGTTAATAATGGTCCTTCCTTTTAATTGCCCTTTTAATATTTGATCAATCTTTGAATTTAATTTTTCAAGTGAAACTTCAGTGTACATTTTCATTAAATACTCTGGTTTCAATTCATTGGCTCGCTTATTACATAC
>PKTC01000180.1 GCA_002869305.1 Marinilabiliales bacterium | reverse complement strand
GAAAAATCTCTTGCTCCAATTTCTCTTTGGATTTATTTAAAACAGATTTACTCATTAAACTTAATTTAGAAATATTAATACGATCAAAATTCCTGATAATTTTAATTAACTGCAAAAAAATCAGAACCTAATAACAATTGATTTTGACTAATGATGAATATTACTATTTAATTAAATTAATTGTGGTGATGAACAATTATTACAATGTTGTGTTAATCAATAAACAGCTAATAACCTTAGTATTAAATTGACTTTGGAAGAAAATCATAATAACTTTATAAAACCTAACTAAAAATTAAAATTATGGCAGATTTATCGACAACTTATTTGGGACTTAAACTTCGCAATCCAATCATCGCAGCTAGCTCTGGTCTAACAAATTCCATTGATGACATTAAGGATTTTGAGAAAAATGGGGCTGGAGCAATAGTGCTGAAATCAATATTTGAAGAAGAAATCAGAAGGGAGTTGGAAAGAAATTTGGGTGACATGCAAATGGATACTTTTTTATACCCGGAAACAATGGACTACTACGATAATTTTGCCGAAGATGATTCTCTAACCAATTACTTAAGATTAATTAGCGAAGCTAAGAAAGAAGTTAAGATACCTATTATTGCGAGTATTAATTGTACAACAGCTGAAAAATGGCCTTATTATGCGGAAACTCTTCAAGATGCAGGAGCTGATGCATTGGAATTGAATGTTTTTGTTATGCCTTCAGATTTTAATAAAACTAGTTCAGAAAATGAACAAGTATATTTCGATATCATTAATGAAGTTAAGAAGTTAGTAAATATTCCTGTTTCTTTAAAGATTAGCTATTATTCCTCTAATCTTGGAGCATTTATCCAAAAGCTTTCTAAAACAGAAGTTGATGGCTTAGTTCTATTTAATCGTTTCTATAGTCCCGATATTGATATTAACAATTTTGATTTATTATCTACCAATGTTACAAGTACTCCTGCCGAATTATCAATTTCTCTTCGTTGGATAGGAATTATGTACAATCGTGTTGAATGCGATTTAGCAGCATCTACAGGTATACATGACGGTTCTGCAATAATTAAACAAATTCTGGCAGGTGCAAACGCAGTTGAAATTGCTTCAGCATTTTATAAGAACGGCAAAGGAATTATAAAAGATATGCTGGATGATATTACAGGATGGATGGACAAAAAAGATTTTAAATCTCTGAATGAGTTTAGAGGCAAAGTAAGTCAGGATCAGGCACAAAATCCTGCTGCATACGAACGAGTTCAATTCATGAAATATTTTTCTGGCAAAGGATTATAACTTATTGAATATCAGCTTAAAGCCTGCTAAATGCAGGCTTTTTTGTTTGATATAATGCATATTTCAAGCTTTATTTGCATTTTTGTACTTATGTATGCTATTCTGGACATTGAAACTACAGGTCTAAGCCCTGCTAACGAAAAAATCATTGAAATTGCAGTTTTTATTCATGATGGAGATAAAATAGTTGAAGAGTATAATACCTTAGTGAATCCCTAACGAAATATTCCTTATAATATTACCAGAATTACTGGGATTACAAATGAAATGGTTGAAGATGCACCTAAATTTTATGAAATAGCAAAGGATCTGGTGATCCTTACCGAAGGAAAATCTATTGTTGCTCACAATGCTTCGTTTGATTATAATTTTATCCGTAATGAGTTTAAAAGCCTTGGCTATAATTATAAACGTGAACGGCTGTGCACTGTAAAGTTAAGTCGGAAAATAATTCCTAATCATAAATCGTATAGTTTAGGTAAGCTTTGTAATGACCTAAATATTCAAATCAATGGCAGACACCGCGCAGCTGGATATGCATTGGCTACAGTTAAGCTTTTTGAAATACTACTTAAGAAAGATCCTAATTTAGGACAGATGGGTTCAAGCAAATTTTACAATGTTAGTGCCGATGTAATTAAAAGTTTACCAGAAGAAGCCGGTGTTTATTATTTTCATGATCAAAATGGAGAAGTTATATATATTGGAAAAAGTAAGAATATAAAAACGCGTGTATTCTCTCATTTTAGTAATGAAAAATCTGAACGAGCGCTTAATATGATCGATGCAATTCATAATATATCTTATGAGCTAACGGGTAGTGAGTTAATTGCACTCTTACTCGAATCTGATGAGATTAAAGTTCAAAAGCCTAAATTTAATCGAAGACAAAGAAGAGCCACTAGTCATTATGGAATTTATCAATATACGAATGAACAAGGTTATATCTGCTTTAAGACAGATGCTATTAAAGATCAATCACCGATCGTAAGCTTTTATTCAGCCAAGGAAGCCAGGGAACGAATGTATCAGTTATCGGAAAAGTATCAATTATGTCAGAAGCTATGTGGTTTGTATGAAGCATCTGGTGCATGCTTTTATTATCAAATAAAACACTGTAAAGGTGCTTGTGTGGGTGAAGAACCATCTAGTGAATATAATAATAGAGTACAAGAAATGCTTGATGTATTATCTTACAATTGGCAAAACTTTTTTATTATTGATGAAGGTAGAAACGAGGATGAAAAATCCATTGTAAAAATAGAAAATGGCAAATACATTGGCTTTGGTTATATTGATGCCGAATCCATTGGAAATGATATAGATAACTTATCGGATGTTATTAGAGTATATCCCGATAATAAAGATGTACAGCAAATCATTCGCACATACCTGCGACAGCATTCTGTGGAAATGCTCATTAAATTTTAACATCAGAATAGAGACTTTAGAATTTCAACTTTCTGTCATAAACATTCTTTGTTTTGGGTTGTTTAGCAGATAAACCGTTCGAGTTATGGCAAATCCAACATATACCAATAAGTTAATAACTGAATCAAGTCCTTATTTATTGCAACATGCCAATAATCCCGTTAATTGGTATCCTTGGAGTGAAGAAGCTTTGCAGAAATCGAAGGATGAAAACAAATTATTGTTAATTAGCATTGGTTATTCAGCATGCCACTGGTGTCATGTTATGGAAAAAGAATCTTTTGTAGATCAATCTATAGCTGAAATAATGAATAATAATTTCATATGTATCAAGGTTGATCGAGAAGAAAGACCTGATATTGATCATATATATATGAATGCGGTTCAATTAATTACAGGAAGTGGTGGATGGCCATTAAACTGTTTTGCTCTGCCAGATGGAAGACCTGTCTACGGAGGCACTTATTATAAACCTGATCAATGGAAACAAATACTCGAGAGTTTATCAATAAGTTATAACAAAGAACCTGAAAAATTTGAAAAAGCAGCAAATGAGATAAATAGTGGAATCAGGTCTATAAATCATATTGTAAAAGTTGAAGAGAAAACCAGCTTTAATTATGAAGATTTACTGGAGATTATTTTAAAGCTGCGAAAAAACTTTGATCACACCAATGGTGGTACTTGGGGAGCACCTAAATTCCCTTTACCAGTGAATTATTTTCCATTGATACGTTATTATTATCATTCTGGCGATAAGGATATAATTAAACATTTGAGTTTAACATTAAAAAGAATGTCCGAAGGAGGTATCAACGATCATTTGGGTGGCGGTTTCGCACGTTATTCAGTAGATAGAGAATGGTTGGTTCCACATTTTGAAAAAATGTTATATGATAATGCCCAATTGGTTAGTTTGTATTCAGATGCATACAGAGTAAACAACAATCAAAATTTTAAAAGAGTTGTTTTGGAAACGCTCGGTTTTGTTGAGCGTGAATTATTATGATTGGAGGGTGGATTTTATTCATCATTTGATGCAGATAGTGAAGGAGTTGAAGGTAAATTTTACGTTTGGAATAAGTATGAGATTGACGCACTTTTAGATGAGAAATCTATGGTGTTCTGTGATTATTATGATGTATCTGAGGAAGGAAACTGGGATGGTACAAACATATTAAACATAAAAACTTCAAAAGAAGAAATCGCGGAGAAATATAAAATATCGACTGATGAACTTGATAGTATTCTGATTGATTCAAATAAAACTCTTTTTGAGCATAGAGAAAAAAGAGTTAAACCGGGATTAGACGATAAGATACTTACATCTTGGAATGCTCTAATGGCAAAAGCTTATATCAATGCTTACAATGTTTTTAAAAATCCTCGATACCTCGCAATTGCAAAGAAAAATATTGATTTTATTACATCAAATCTATTGAGTGCTGACCTTCAACTAAAAAGAAATTATAAAAATCAGAAATCAAGTATAAATGCTTTCTTAGATGATTACGCCTTTTTAATTGAAGCATTAATAGAACTTTATCAATCTACTTTTGAAGAGAAATATAGCGAATTGGCTTTGAAACTTACAAAACATGTATTCAAACATTTTTTCGATAAAAAAACAGGAATGTTCTTTTATACTTCTGATCAAGATCCTGAGCTAGTTGCTCGCATAAAGGAGATAAACGATCATGTTATTCCAGCTTCTAATTCTATAATGGCAAATAATCTTTTTGTTTTGGGCCATCTTTATGTTAATTCATCGTATATAGATATAGCTGAGCAAATGTTGCTTAATGTTAAGGATCAGGTCAAAAGTAATCCAGCATATCATGGAAATTGGTTTAATTTAATGATACAGCAAGTTCACAAGCCTTACGAGATATGTATAGTTGGGGAAAACGCTCTGGAAATGCGCAGTCAACTATATGAAAAGTTCATTCCAAATGCAATAATTGCAGGAGGAGCTAAGGGAAAACTACCTCTGCTTGAAAACAGATATACTGAAGGTAAAACAACCATATATGTATGTCAAAATAATGTATGTGATAAACCTGTAAAATCCGTTGCAGAAGCTCTTGGATTAATAAGTAATCAGTAGGCATATACTCTCTCTAATTTGAAAATAATCCAAGAATTTGTATATTTAAAGTTCATTGTTACTAGACTTGAACCCTAAATTGCTTAAACAAAGATGAATAAAAAAATTCTCATCCCGATTATTCTGGTTGGAATAGTGTTAATAATATTGCTTGGAAGTTGGCTCATGTGGTTTCTTAAAGACGAAAAAGCTTTAAACGTCTATATATTAGATAAAACAGTCCCTACATTCGAACGAACCGAACACAAATCTTTCAATTGGATATTAAATCATAACCGTTTCACAAAACCAAATGGTGATTTATACGATATCAACAGTGATTACTACGGATTCTTTCCATTGAACAGCAAAACTCAGGAATTTGATTTTAAGAGTATTCGAATTCATGAAATAGAGGATGTTGCTAACTCAACCGATATGCTTTATTATACCGACACATATGGTGTTTATTACAACGAATGGTATAAAAAAGGAACAAAAGATGTTAAACATACACAAAAAGTGTATGGAGGATTAAATCAGAATGATTATTTGTTGCTTAAGGAAATGAAAGAACGTAATAAATTAATTATAACCGAATTTAATCTTTATAATGCTCCGACTAATGGATTAATAAGGGAGAAAGTGGAGAATCTCTTTGGCCTTAAATGGAGTGGTTGGACTGGCAAATACTTTGCAAACCTTGATACTACAAGTAGTAAGAAATTTCCGCGTTGGATTGTAAATTTATACATGGAACAAAACAATAACCAGTGGCCATTCAAGAATGCTGGAATTGTTTTGATCCATAAATTTGGTACAATTGCGGTATTAGAGCAAGAAACTCATTTGTCTGAGGGCATTCCTTTTATTATTGCAAAACAAACTGCTCAGGAAAGGTTTGGGGTACCCGAATTAGTTCATTACCCGCAATGGTTTGATGTAACCTTCGCCGAAAACCCTAATGATGTAATTGCCAACTTCAAAATTCATGTTAATTCAAGTGGTGATTCTATTCTAAGACATTACAATTTAAAACCAATATTTCCTGCTGTGATTGAACACAGGAATGATTATCAATTTTACTATTTTGGAGGTGATTTTGCTGAAAATGGCATAAATAGTAAGACAGCTTTTTTCGAAGGCTATCATAATCTTATTTCTCTATTAAGCGCTGATAATAATAAAAATACCAGCAAATTCTATTGGAGGTTTTATGAGCCAATGATGACCACAATCCTAAATGATTATTATAATAATCTAGAAAAGTAATTGTTTAATTAAGAATTTTCCAAGAGCTTTGATAAACGAAAGCAATTTGTTGGATTTTGCATTATTAACAAACATTTAGAAAATATTTTATAGCTAAAAGTGAAAAATAATTTTAAAATGATATTATGAATACTTTATACAGGTATAAACTAATTTTACGGATGATAGTAGGAATTGCTGCAATCATGCTTTTAAGCTCCTGTGCCAACAAAGAATATGTAGAAGCCTGTTTAGAAGGATATAGGTACGGTTTCTGGGGAGGTTTATGGCATGGTATTATTGCTCCCATCGATTTAGTTATTTCATTATTTCGAGATGATGTAACAGTATATGCCCAAAATAATAATGGTGCATGGTATGCATTCGGCTTTATCCTTGGAAGTGGAGGGTGGGGAATACTTGGGAGTAAAGGTGCAAGCGGTAAAAGACGTCGATCTAAGAAATACGATTAACATGAAAATTAATAATCTTATAATATTTGGATTAACCCTAGTGTTTTTTTCATCTTGTCAACCAAACGTTGATAAGAAAAGATTAGAACAAGAGTTACTTGAGCTCCATCAGGAAGCCATTCAAGCTCATTTGAATAAGGATGTAGATTTTTTTGTGCGAGATATTTCGGATGACTATATGCAAGTTCACGATGGAGAATTTTTATACCCAACTAAAGAAGATATTAAAAAGATGTTTACACATTACCTGTATAGTACCGAATTCTCGGTATATAAGGATGTGTCAGAACCACTTGTAAAGGTGGCAGATGATGGTTCTTTAGGATGGACTATTGTTCAGGTTAGAGTTAAAGGGAAACAGCAGACAGAGACTGATTCAATATATAAATTAGATTATACTTTTGCCTGGATAACTTTATATGAGCGGGAGAATAATAAATGGATAAGACTTGGGGAAGTTGATAATTTTAAAATCGGAGAATAAAAAGAAAAATTATGAGAAAGTATGTATATCTAATAATTATGTTATTATTTGCAGCAAACATAACAAATGCGCAAGTGTGGAAAGACTTAAAAAAGGCTGCAGAAGATGTTATTGAAGAAACAAGTAGCTCGGATCTTTCTGAAGAAGAAGTTGGAAAAGCTTTAAAAGAAGCCTTAACCATTGGAATTAAAAAAGGTGTTGATAGAGTATCAAAAGTTGATGGATATTTGGCTAAAGGCTACATTTATGAGTATGATGATGAACCAGATTTAGCTGAGAAATATTATAAAATGGCTATTGAAGATGGTGGTTCCTTAAATTGTTTTAATAAACTCACTGAACTTTACGAAAATCAAAAACAACCACAAAAAGCTATT
>PKTC01000505.1 GCA_002869305.1 Marinilabiliales bacterium | reverse complement strand
TTTTGAAATAATATTCAATGTTAATACTAATCCCATTAAGAATAATGAAGAACTCCAAATTAAATCGATAAGATTGGGATCATTATAAAAATTCCAAATTAATAAAGGTACTGCGTTAGTTGGTCGTGTTACATCCAAATTAATCACAGGACTTCCTAGCGTGGTTAACAATAAAGGAGCAGTTTCTCCTAAAATCCTTGAAATCGATAAAAGAATACATGTTATGAGACCACTAAAACTGGAAGGAATCATTACTCTTAAAATGATTTTATGGTATGGTACCCCGAGAGCCACACCAGCCTCTTTTATACTTTCAGGTACCATTTTCATCGTCTCCTCAGTTGATCTTATAATTAAAGGTAACATCATAATTGCAAGCGATACGCTACCGGCTAAAGCTGAAAAACCATTAGTAATATTTATAACTACCCATAAATAGCCAATTATACCTAAAACGATCGAAGGTACACCTTGTAAGATATCAGTTAAATTACGAATTAAATTCGCGTACTTCTTGTTTTGATTTTCATATAAATAGATTCCTGTAATAATACCAATTGGAATTGCTATAAAGGATGACACTAATACTATGAGTAATGTTCCAGTAATTCCATTGACAATTCCTCCAGGTATTTTTTCGCCATTTGAGACGGCTGTCATTGCCTCAAAAGTATCTGGTGCAGTTTGAGTAAAAAAATCTAAATTAATTTGACTCACTCCATTAATTACTAATTTGCCAATAATTAATACAATTGGAGAAATAGTTATAATAGACAAAACGATTACTAAAACTTTAAAAATTTGATTTTTATTTTTTCTAAATTCAATTTTATCCTTTTGCTTGTTCACCTGAACCACATCTGTATTTAGTACCATTTCATTCATTAAGAAAGCTTTTTTATGATAAACTTACCCATAGCATTTACAATCGCTGTAATAACAAATAACAATAATCCTATAGCAATAAGTGAGCTTAATTTTAATCCTTGGGCTTCGCCAAATTGATTAGCTATTAAACTGGCCATAGTATTTCCTGTGGAGAATAATCCTTTAGGAATGATGTTCGCATTTCCTATTAACATGGTAACTGCCATTGTCTCACCCAAGGCTCTTCCCAAAGCTAAAATATAACTGGCTACAATTCCAGATCGGGCATTCGGAATAATTACATTAGAAATAACTTCTAATCTGGTTGCACCAAGAGAATAAGCGGCTTCTTTAAGTTCCGTTGGAACCATTGTGATTATTTCATTACTTAATGATGTTGCATAAGGAATAATCATAATGGCTAAGATGAGTGATGAAGTAAATACTCCAAATCCCTGATCGCTTAGTCCTAAACTAATAATCAATGGTCTCAAGGTATAAAATCCCCATAATCCGTAGACTATAGAAGGTATTCCTGCTAATAAATCAACCATAGAACCTAAAATGGAAGCTACTTTGGTTTTATGATAATATTCAGCTATAAATAAGGAAGTTGAGAAAGATAAGGGTAAGCAAATTAATAGGGCCAGTAAAGATGTGATTAATGTTCCGGCAATAAATGGTAATGCTCCGTATGATTCGCGACCTTCAGTTGGGTTCCAATCTGGTGAAAAAATAAAACTTAAGCCATACTCTTTAAAAGTTGGCATAGCTCCATCAATAAGAGATAGAACTATGCCTGCAGAAATCATAAGTATTATAAGTGATACAGCAAATAAAATGAACTTTGTAATTTTTTCACTATTCATTTAGTCACATCTTTCTTAATTAAGTAAAGGCTGCCCTTCATAAGTAATTGATTTTAATATTTCTGTAGATAATTCAACCGCCTTTGCAGGTAGAGGTGCATAATTTACACTTTGAGCTACAGATTGGGCTTCCGGGCTAATTAACCATTGAAGAAATTTAGCAGTTTCTGTTGCTTGAGCTTTTGTACGTCCATTATATGCTTGCTCACCATATAAAATAACCCAGGTAAATCCGCTTATGGGATACGCATTAGGATCAGAAGAGTTCGTAAGCATAACTCTTGTGTCAGCTGGAATTGCTCCCTGTGCCGATGCACTGATAGATTCAATGGTTGGTTTAATATAATTTCCAGCTTGGTTTTGAACTAAAGCATAAGAAATTTTTTGAGCAAATGCATATTCCGAACCAATATAACCTACTGCACCTTCAGTTTGTGAAATAGTGCCAGCAACCCCTGGGTTACCTTTTGCTCCTAAACCAGTTGGCCATTGTAATGACTTACCTCTACCAACCTGTTCATTCCACTCTGTACTGATTTTACTCATGTAGTCGCTGAAAATAAAGGTAGTACCACTTCCATCTGATCTGTGAACAACGGTTATTTTCGTATCAGGTAATTCTACATCCGGATTAGCCTTTTTTATTTTGGAATCGTTCCAGTTGGTTACTTTACCCATAAAGATATCTTCCAAAAGTTGATCAGAAAGTTTAATTTCGTCTATACCTGGCAAATTATAAGCTATTACAACAGCACCAATACATGTTGGAATATGAATGGCATTAAACGTCATTTCTTTTAAATCCTCATCGGATAAGAAAGCATCTGTTGCTCCAAAATCAACAACCTGATCCTTTAAACTTCTGATTCCTCCACCTGAACCGATTCCACCGTAAGTTAAGAGTAAACCAGTTTCTTTGGTATACTTTTTAAATGCCAGGTTATAAAACGGCATCGGGAATGTTGCTCCAGCAGCTGTTAAAGTTACTTTTTTAGAACTCGAATCTTCTTTGGATTGATTATTACCGCATGATGCTAATAAGACAACTGCTAATAATAAGATGATTAATTTTTTCATTGTTTTTTTATTTTATTGTGTTTAAAAACTAATTTCAATATTTAAGTATGCACTTGATTCAAAATCAGCTCCATCTTCGCTTGGATTCCATCCCTGGAAGTTTGGAGATATTTTTATTCCTTTTACAGGTGTGTATTCTAAACCAAAAATATAGGCTTGACCATCTTTAGCAATATTCCATGATTCACCATTTACATCCTCCGCGTTTGTTGATGTTAAATTATCAAATCGCCCAAAGAAGTTTAATTTCTTTCCAACTTCAACTGCTGTGTATAATGAAATTCCCATAAAGTCTTGATCTTCAACCAAAGCATGATTTTTTTGCATGTTATATTCTGCTCCAATCTTAATATTGTCAGCTTTATATCCTCCAAATAATGCAATTGTTTGCTGAGCAACATCCGTACTCATATAGTCATAATATGCTCTTAATTGCAAGCTTTTCATTGGTGTAATCGTTACTCCAACAGCTCCTTTGTAGGTATCGTCTGATTGAAGATTTTTGTAACCTTCACCATTTAATATCATTGCATCTGCGCTAATTAAATCTGAAAATTTATAAACCATACTTGCACCTAAATCAGCGCTCGATCCAAATTTATGTTGGTCCTGGAAAGATTTATAAATGTAACGATAGCCCCATTGTTTTTCTTGAGTTTTAAATCCGTATAGCCCTATTAAACCAAAATTTACCTTTAGATTCCCTTTGTGATACTCCAGCGCAGCATTCTTTAAATATGCTGTCATTTGCAGTTTACCACCATCATTGGGATCTCCTACATCTAAGGTTAATTTTGTTGAGAAATTTTCACTAAACGAATAGCTATAACCAAAATAAGCTCTTTGCACTTCAAATGCTGAAGTATTATCACCATCAACAAAAGTAGAATGTACATTTGTAAATATTTTTACTGACGGTTCTCCAGACGGAACAAATTTTTCTGTTTCTGCAGTATCCTGCGCATTAATTCCAGTTATTACCAATAACGATAAAAATAAAGTAATTTTTAGTTTTTTCATTTTAATAAAATTGTGTTAATAATTACTGGTGCAAAGATGAATATCTAATGTTATTTAATTGTTAAATAGATATTATAATTCTGTTATAAAAATATCGTTAAGTTAGGAAATAAAATGCAAAAAAGCTGCCTTTATATTAAGACAGCTCTAATTATCTATTGAGATAAGGGTTTATTTGTTTTTTAACTGATACTCAACAAAGTCTCGTTGAGCTTTTACCAAATTTATTGATTGCAATAGGAAGTTCTTTATTTCGTTTAAGATTCCCAAATATAAAGTACTATTTCGAGTACCCGCTTCATTGTTTTTGATTCTCTTAATTTGTTTCTTGCGACAAGATTTAAGAATATCCAGTATCGCTTGTTGCTTCTCAATTAAATCAGGAATATTGTTAAATGCACTCTTTTCTATTGTTGCTATCATCGCGTCAAATAAATCAGTAACACTATTCTTTAATTCGTGTAATTCTTCAATTTGAATTTTTAGTAGCGGCTTGTGATTATTCTCAATATGTTCAAAACTAGGATTAGAAATAAAGGTTAAGGCATGTGCCATCTCTCTTAAATAGTCAATAACCTGAACATAATAGTGACCTGTTTCACCTTCTTCTTCTTCTTGTAATTTCAGAAGAGTATTATGTACATTAGCTTTTAAGTATTTGGCATCAGCATTTAGTATATCAACTTCTTTACAAACAGATTTTAGAGATTTTCGATCTTCATTTGTTAAACCCTGAACAGTTTCTGTAAATACATTAATAACAGACTTTAGCATATTTCTTACCTCAAGAGAACATTTAGTCATTATATTATCAGTATGAAGATCTTCATCAGCTAATCTTTTAATTTTCTTTTTATCAGCTTCTTTTTTGTTGAAAGAAGCATGTGTTCTGTAAATAGTGTAAAGAGCAACAAGAACAAATACTAGAATAGCAATTGCTCCACCCCAACTAATAATTAATGCTATAATAAATGCCACGGAGAAAGCTGTAAAAGCAGTCATGAACCAGCCACCAATTACTGTAATTACACCTGTAATCCTATAAACTGCACTTTCTCTTCCCCAGGCTTTATCTGCCAAAGAACTACCCATTGCAACCATGAAGGTAACATAAGTTGTTGATAAGGGAAGTTTTAAAGATGTGGCGAACGATATTAAAATACTTGCTACGGTTAAGTTCACTGATGCACGCACCATATCGAAAGAAGGAGCATCTTTCAAATTTTTTATTTTTTTCTGATATTCAGTATCGTCAAATCGTTTCTCAACACCTTTTTTAAAGGCTTTAGGAGTTATTTTTCCAACGGCATTGCTCATGTCCATCGCAGCTCTTACAATAGTTCTGGAAAGCATACTTGAACCAAATCGTTCGCTTGCAGCTCCTTGTCTGCTTAAGTTAACTTCTGTTTCAGTTACTTTTCTGGCTTTACGAGATAACCACAAGGTGATAACCATGACCATACCAGCAATTAATAGTATAACTGTATTTGCCTTCGATTTTCCTGTTAAAGCAACCATAAGTAAACCATCTGGATCTGTGTTGGGTTCAGCAATAAATGCCTGGAATGATTTTAATCCTGCTAATGGTACACCAATAAAGTTAACCAGATCATTACCAGCAAATGCCATGGCTAGCGCAAAAGTTCCTACCAATACGATCATTTTAAGAATATCTAATTTTACCAACCAATACAAAAGCTGAAGTAAAATAGTCCATCCTATAAAGCTGTATACTATAATTAATGTTGTATTATTTTTGATCCAATCTGTAGTTTCAGTTGTTAAAAAAGAAGAACCTTTAGCTCCTTTAATTAAAATAAAGTAGGTAATTGCTGTAATAGCAATACCGCCCCAAATAGCACCAAAACGTTTAAAGGTTTTGGAATGATTAAATGAAAAAAGTAATCATGTAAGGTACATGACGATCGCCCCAACAGTAAATGCGACTACCACCGAAAGTAGAATTCCTGATATTATGGCAAGAGCTTTACCAGAATTAATATAGGTTGCTAAGTCACTGGCTGTTTGTCCTAAATGTTGAATTTTTACTAATGCAACTGCAACTGCAGAACCCAGTAATTCAAATACAATTGAAACCGTAGTTGATGTAGGTAATCCCAGGGTATTAAATACATCTAACAACACAACATCGGTGAGCATAACTGCTAAAAATATGATCATTATTTCCGAGAAGTAGAATTGGTCTGGGTGAAATATCCCTTTTCGCGCAACCTCCATCATTCCACTCGAAAATGTTGTACCAACCAATATTCCCACACTCGCAATAATCATTATGATATATCGAGGAGCTACTTTTGATCCAATGGCAGAGTTTAAGAAGTTTACGGCATCGTTACTTACTCCAACTATTAAATCGGAAATAGCTAATGCAAAGAGAATTACAACCAGAATAATGTAAAAATTTTCCATTTTTAGTATTTTTTAAATTTGAGGTAAAAGTAGATATACATTTCAAATGTAACTCTTGTTTTATTTTAAATTTAAATTATTACAATGTTAAATTAATGTTAAGCGCAAGAAAACACCGTTCATATGTAAAGTTATAAATATAAGTTTTTCTAAACTATTTTTTTGTTTTTTAATTAATAAGGTTAACTTTATCCGTTAGTTAATAAGATATTAGCCTTATATACTCTATCATCTGTACGATTAATATGAAAAGTTACGATGTTGTTGTCAATCACAAGGGATTTATAGATTTGGATATTATTGATGACATGCTTCATCATTTAAAAATTTATTTATCTCATAAGGAATCCGATAAAATTCTACGCAAACGTGTATACAATTTGTCGGTTGAGTGTTTGGATAACATATTGAAACATTCTGATTTACTTGAAGAAGAGCATGAACTGATTATTAATTTCCCTCCCAGGTTTATCATTGAGAAAATTGCAGAGAATTACTTGATTCATACAGGTAATATAATACTTAATGATAACAAATTAGACGTAGTTTTTAGATTAGAAGAATTAAATAATCTTGAGGCGGAGGGTGTTAATGATTTGTATAAAAAATCGTTGGCTAATGCAGAAATCTCTGAAAAGGGAGGAGCTGGACTTGGCCTAATTGTTATGGCTAAAACAACCAGGGAAAAAATCAGATACGATTTCGAAAAAATTAACGAGAAGTTTTCTTATTTTGCAATGCAATTAAATCTTAAAAAATAGTTTTAATATGAAAGGATTGAATATTCCTGAAACTGAAAAATCACCAAAAGTTTTATTTGACCCTGCTAATCATTTATTTGAAATGCAAGGTAATTCTCGTCCTGAAAATGTAAGAGATTTTTATTTTCCTATTATATATAAAGTTAGAAAGCATTTTGAGAAAGTAATAGATAAGGAGGAAGTTGAAAAATTTAATGAGAATTGTTTTAAATTTAATTTTAAGTTGGATTATTTTAATTCCTCTTCAGCAAAGTTTATCTCAGATTTATTATTAGTAATAAAAAACTTTTCTGATGAAGGATTAAGCATGAAAATTTATTGGTATTTTGCTGATGGGGATGAAGACATGAAAGAAGTTGGAGAAGACTTAGCAGATATGATATCATTTCCTTT
>PKTC01000476.1 GCA_002869305.1 Marinilabiliales bacterium | reverse complement strand
TTGATAAAGAAAATGCTAGCAACAGTAACTACTATGATTGGTTGTTTTTAGTATCTCTTTTTCTTTTAACCATTTCAGGAGTTATTGTAGAAATAGCAAGATTTTTAAACTGGATTTTAGCCTATTACTTGTACTTTTTTCACCTGATTTGCGTTTGGTTTGTAATCATTTATTTACCATACACCAAATTCGGACATTTATTATACCGGACTGTAGCGATGGTTTTTGCAGCTTCGATTGAAAGAAAATAAATTTTTAAAAACTGTACACTAATTATGCTTAAAAATTATATATTTCTATTTCTGATGGGAATATTGTCGGTTTATAATCTAAACGGACAAGAGATTAAAGATTTAACAGTATTCTTAAGACCTACAAAATATATTGATTGTGATAATCCATTAATCATTTCGAAAGCTAAAGAGTTAACCCTAAATTGCAAATCAGATACAGAGAAAGTTAAAAATATTTTTGAATTTGTTAGAGATTCTTACGGTAAAGATACAGTTACTACTTTCGTTGCAAGCGAAGTATTGATAAGAGGTGGAAATTCTTGTTACAGACGATCAGTTTTATTAGCGGCTCTTTGCCGTGCCGTTAATATACCATCAATGCTTCAGTATCAATCTTTGTTGTTAAAAGACTTTTCTTTTTTGGGTAAAAAAGGCGATCATCTTTTTACTCATGGAATTGTAGGTATTTATATAGAAGATAAATGGTATTTATACGAACCAGTTGGTAACAACGCTAAATGGAAAGTCTGGACTGAACTTGACAATATTGAAAAGGATATGACCATTCAATTTATCCCTCATCAAGATTGTTTATTTCCTTCAAATGAAAAGGTTATTTTAAAAACACTACCAATTTACTTTTCAGATTATGAAGAGGGGCGGTATGAATTTATGATGAAGATTGCTCTTGGTGAAATTGGTTTTGATCGTGAATAATTACTAATTAATCCTCTTCTTCACTGTATTCTATGTAGTTGGCTTTTGTTCTTCTTAAACTATGCTGAATCATTTCTCCAAACTCTAACATATCAGCATCATCAACCTCATAATACCAATTCATATCAACTTTCTTAACCCTGGTATTATTATCAATTGATTTAAGAAGCTCAATAATTCTTTTGGATGAGGATGTATTTACATATTCTAATTTTATTTGAATATCAACTCGTTCAGAATCAAGCTCATTTATCCATTTAAACAATGGATCGAAAAATTTCTTAGGATCTTCAGGTAAAGATTTACCTGCAATTCTGAGTTTTCCAGATTTTTCAAACCTAACTTCAGGAGTTGAATTCGTGTTATGTATATATAAATCTTTCATTAAAAAAACAATATATAATTCTTCTATCCTATACTATAAACAAAAGATTATCTCAATAGTTTAATCTAAACTTTACTATGCTCACTCTTGCTAAGTACAAGTTAGTTATAATTAACTGATAAACAAATTACAATTACATTTTTTTTGATAAATTTAAAGATGAGTAGTTTTTATATTTCTTTAATAGTTACAATATTTTGTACCAATGTTCTCATCATATTAAAACATGATAGTCAAAAATAATTACTAACCAAATACTTTTCAACTAGTTACACTCTATTTTAAGGTATAAATTACTCATACCTTAAAGAATCAGCTGGATTCTTCATGGCTGCTCTAATCGTATGGAAAATATTGGTGATAATTGCAATAAATAATGCACCAGCAATTGCAATTGCAAAATAATACCAGCTTAATTCTATTCGATAAATAAAATTTTTTAACCAACTCGACATATAATAATATGATAGTGGTAAGGCTATTATGCTAGAAATAATTATGAGTTTAATAAAATCATAATTAATTAGCTTAACTATATTGATTGAAGAACTTCCGATTGCTTTTCGAATAGCTATTTCCCTGGTCCTTTGTGTTACAATATATGCAACCAATCCATATAAGCCAAGGCACGAAATTAATATACATATAACAGCAAAAATGCTGAAAATCTTCATAGAATTAATTTGATTCTTATATCGATATTTGAAAAGTTCATCCATAAAATATCCATCGAAGGGAGATTTTGGAAACAATTCATTCCATTTATTTTCAAGCACTAACAATGTGGATTCTAATTCATTATGATTAACTTTAATCATTAATCGATAAAATCGATCAGGTACATAAAAGTATGCTGCTGGTTCAATTGGATTTAATAGCGAATAGTAATTATAATCTTTGACAACACCAACAACTTTAACATTAATCCCAGAACTGTCACCATATATCGGTTTAAATTCCTTACCAATAGGATCGTCCCAGCCAAGTTTTTTTACTGCTATTTCATTTAAAATGACTGCATGTAACTTATCTGTTGCGTATTCATCACTAAAATATCGTCCTTTTATTATTGGAATCTCCATCATTTCAAAATAGGTATCATCAACAAAACCAAAACGAACCATTAGTGCTGTTTCAGAGGAATCAGCTACATGAATTTGACTTTGTGAACCAGCAACACCAGTTGAGCCTGATGCAAGTGACACATCAAGAATATTTGGGTTATCCTGAAGCTCACTTTTAAATAGTTGCATGTCACGAAAACGCTGCTCATCATCGTTTTCATGAAATGCTATTGAAAAAACTGCTTCATCATTATAACCTTTATCCTTTTTGTGGAAATAATTAACTTGTGCAATAGAAACTAATGTAGACACTATGATTATAATAGAAATAGCAAATTGTGCAACAACCAAGACCTTTCTTAAGCTTCCTGATCCACCCTTATTCGCATTAAGAGAGCTCCCTTTTAATACTTTAACCGGATTAAATCCAGACAGATAAAATGCCGGGTAACTTCCAGAAATTAATCCCAGAATAAAAATAAGGGCTACTAAACCTAAACTAAATATCCAATTATTTAAACTAATTACAAAGCTTATGTCGAGAAGTTGATTGATATAAGGCAAAAACAATTCAAGAAAAATTATGGCAATCATGCTTGCCAATAAAACAAGAATTATGGACTCACCAATAAATTGAAAAATTAATTTCTCGCGCAACGCTCCTGCTGTTTTTCGTATACCAACTTCACGAGATCTTTTTACCGCTCTTGCCGTTGATAAATTAATGTAATTAATACATGCAACAATTAAGATTAACAAGGCTACAGCAGAAAATATATAAACCTGACTAATATCTCCCTGCTTATAATTATACGTTTGAAACTTTATATGCTTAGATTTCAAATGAATGTCCAATATTGGTTGTATATACATTTCCAAACCAGATTTCCAATCATCTTTAGTATATTTCTTAATAAATTCAGGAAGTTTACTTTCGAATTCCTTTGGGCTGGTGCCATTTTCCAGTTCAATATATGTATCCAGTGAATTACTTCCCCAGGTCCTCATCCACTCATAACGACTTTCAATAATTGTAAAAGGCATTACTATTTCAAAAAAGATATGTGAATTTTGAGTCATGTTTTCCATAACTCCTTTTACAATAAATGGTTCATTGGCAATATCAATAACCTTTCCTATGGCATCATTGATCGTTCCAAAATATTTCTGAGCTACTTTTTCAGATATAACCACTGAATTGCTTTCTTTTAACGCATTATTAACATTTCCGCGCAAAAGGTCAATACTTAACATATTGAATACATTGGTATCGGCAAAACTTGTATTTTCCTCATTAAAACTTTTATCCTGATATGTAACAAATAATGTTCCTCCTCCTGTTATTCTCATGCTCTGCACAACTTCCGGAAAATCAGCCTTAAGAGCTGCTGCCAATGGGCCCATTGTAACAGCTACATGTTGCTCTCCAACTCCTGGTGGATACTGAATTTCAACCATTCGATATTTATTACTTGCATTTTCGATATGGCGATTGTAACTCAGTTCGTTTTGAACATACAAGAGTATAATTAAGAAACTTGTGATTCCGACTGCGAGACCAAATATATTGATAAATGAATATGCTTTTTGTCGGATGATATTGCGAAATGTTACGATGAGGTAATTTTTAAACATATGAAACGATATATATTATTAATATGAAAAAGACGAATATTAAATCCTTTTGATGCGTGCTTCAGTGCATAATGTTAAGATATAGATAAAAGTTTAACAAACTAGTTTCTTTTAAATCGAAAATCAGTTTTACGATATTTCCCATTCTCATTACCCTCTATATAGGCAAAAAGAGAATCTAAAGTTGGGTTCGTATAAATTATTCTTTGGGGGAAATCGTGTTCTTTATTTTCAAAGACAAATACATTATTTTCATTAGAAATCAATTTGAAAGTTACAGGATTTCCATCATTCTGGCCCTTGTTTGTAGGTGTTAGAAATAGATCTTCTCTAATCTGTTCTAGCAATATAGTTTCAAAAAAAACAGTATCCTTACTAACCAGCAAGAAACTCTCTCCATAAAATACGCTATCATTTTCTTTTCTCCATATTTCATAGAATTCACTTTCATCTTGAATATTTTCCCAGGTACCTAATAACCAATCCAACTTTGCAATTGCCTTGTTTTCATTAGATATCTTATCCGATAAATTATTACACGAATAAAGCAACTGAATAAAAACTAATAAGATAAAAACTATTTTTTTCATTATTTTAAAATTATAACTAATTCAATGTATTAGAGTTCTTCAAACATTCCTCTTCGAGCTGTTTTAAATTTATTTTTTCGTTTAAAAGCATTCCATTATCAAAATGTTCAAAACATTTTGTTTCCCTGCGCCATGCTATTCGTTGAATGTTTAATAAATGTCGTGCTGAAATATTATCTGTTGTAATATTTTTTCCTCCTGTTCCACAAGCTAAGGTGAGTGATGGTTGTAAATTATTGTATAATCCACCTAAAGCGCCTTGAGATGAAGGTGTATTTACAAGTACTCTGCCAGCATTCATTACAGATGCAAAATACTTAATTTTTTCATTATTGTTGGAAAATATACTAACCGTGTGCCCTAAACCACCATGTTTGTTTATTTCTTTGCATTTTTCAATTGCTTCTTTGAAATCTTTTACGATATAAAGAGCAAGTATAGGAGCCAATATCTCAAGTGAAAGTGGCGACTTAATCCCAACTTCATCCAGTTTAGCAATTAATAAAGAAGTATCTTCAGGAACATTAAAGCCTGCCAATTTAGCAATCTTAGTAGCAGGTTGTCCAATCACTTGAACATTCATAACTTTCAACTCCTTATTGAAAGCAAAATCTTCAAGCTTTTTAATTTCTTCTTTATTGAGAAAATATGAATTATGCATTTTAAATTCATCCATAACTTCTGATGCATTATATTCTTGCAAAACCAATGCTTGTTCACTAGCACAGACTGTTCCGTTATCGAAGGTTTTTGACTTAACAATCTGTTCTACACCTAATTTTATATCAGCAGTTTTTCCAAAAAACACTGGAACATTTCCCGGTCCAACACCAATTGTTGGAGTTCCCGATTTGTTTGCTGCCCTTACCAGACTAACAGAACCCGTAGCAAGAATTAGTGCTGTTTTTTTGTGGCTCATCAAATCTAACACCTCTTCTCTGGTTGATCTTTTAATCCACTGTATACAATTTAAGGGTGATACTTCAGATAAAGCTGCTTCGTAACAAATCCGAGCAGCCTCAATCGTACTTTTCCGGGCTGCACCATGCGGAATAATTACTATTGTGTTTCTTGTTTTTAGTGAAATCAAGATCTTAAATAACGCGGTTGATGTTGGGTTTGTAATGGGAGTAATTGCCAGGATTGGACCAAGTGGAGTGGCAATTTCTGAAATTCCCTTTTCATCATCTTCCGAGATAACTCCTACTGTTTTTAAATTCTTTATATCCTCGTATACAAAATGCGTTGCAATAACATTCTTAAATGTCTTATCCTTCCAATTTCCGAGTTTTGTTTCTTCGTGTGCTAATTTTGCAAGTTCAATTCGTTTTGCAAATGAAGCCTTATAGACGGCTTTTACAACTTTATCAACTTGTATTTGATCCAACATTTTAAATTCTTCGGAAGCTACATAAGCATTTTGCATTATAACATCTATATCAAGGACTTTTTTCATAAGAGAGATATATTGATATGAATTATTTAAATACTTTTTTAAACAATATAGTCAAAATTTAAGTCAGTTTAAATAAAAAAAGCGCAAATAATAAATACTTGCGCTCTTCTTCAATACCCCTAAAATTTAATCCACAAAAATCATTTTTTGTGTTTGAGTGCCATCAATAGCAATCAATTCTTCTTCGAGCCTGTTCATTTCCGAAACATCTCCAGTCAGTTCAAGTAATAACAAACCGCTTGTACTAGAATGATCTTCTGTTACTTCATGTAAGCCCAAACGTGTTTTTATTGAACATCCATATTTAGTAAGTACCTGTTGTACTTTACCTGCTTCTTTCTGTCTATCAGTTATTAATACACCTAAAATTCTGATTTCTTTACTCATTAATAATATTGAGTTTCGTTAAACAAGTTACAAAATTTATTTACTTAAGTCAAAGGACATTTTCTGAATATTTATCCCTCCTATTTCATTAAGCTCATTTTGAAGCTCATCCCATGTAGAAATTTCTCCAGTTAATTCTAAAATAATAAAACCGTTCCTGCTGCAAACATCTTCACTTAATTCGTGAAAACCTAAACGAGTTTTGATTGATTTAGCATACTTACTTAAAATTTTCTGGGTTCTTCCAGCCTCTTTTATGCGGTCAAGAACGTTTATTCCAATAATCCTTTTTTCTTTCATGTATATATTAAATTGTAATTAACATTCTAGTTAATAAAGATAAAAAAACTATTCACGAATGACTAAAATCAAATATCAATTTTTAGAAATACAAATCTCTTTCACCATTTTTGATTTTTTCTATTTTTTCTTTAAGCTGAGAAATTACTTTCTCATTGTCTAAGCCTTTTATTTCTTTATCAATAATTTTCCATGCTTTTTCTCCCACTTCTGGTGTAGCATAATCTACAATATACTCAGCTAAGGTTAAAATAGCATTAGGCGTACAGAATCGTTTTATAAAACCTGGTACAGAAAATTCCATAAAGTGCTCACCAGTTCTACCTAAACGATAACAAGCTGTGCAAAAAGAAGGCAAGTACTCATTTTCGATTAGTTCTTCGATAATTTCTGCAAGAGATCTATTATCGCTAATTGCAAATTGCTCCCTGTTAAGATTCTGCTCTTCGTTTTGACTTTCATGATAGGAACCCAGCTCTAATTTTGTGCCGCCATCAATTTGTGATACTCCAAATGCCATAACATCGCGACGAACTTTCTCGGATTCCCTCGCAGTTAATATCATACCCGTATAAGGAACAGCTAATCTCAATATTGCAATTAATTTCACAAAATCCTCATCACTAACCATATATTTAGGGTCTACATCGATTGCTGAGG
>PKTC01000450.1 GCA_002869305.1 Marinilabiliales bacterium | reverse complement strand
TATTCTTTAACATCTCCTCATAGCGGTTAACTAACTCGCTATTTTCCTCACTGTTAAAAATATCATCAAATTCTTCCTTCATACTCGATCTCAAAATAGGGTGCAAAACTAATCATTTTCTCTCAATCAAACACCTTTAAGTAAATATTATTCTACAGTTGATAACAAAGCATTATATTTCTTTAATATTTCATTTTTATACATTCCCAATTCCTTTATTAAGTCTCCGTTTGAACAAATTTGTTCAAATTCACTATACGAATTATTCAGCGCATTCTCGAAATTTTTCGCAACTCTTAAATTCTTATGCTGCAAGCCATTATTTTCAATTTTCTGACATACTTCCTTTAAGCCAAAATAGGCATCGTTAAAATAAAGCAGTTTTATCGCCAATTCCTTTCCATACACCTTGTTCATTGCTATCCATAAGGATTTATTAGCATTGTATGAATTCTGATTCCAAAAATAATCTGCAGCCGTTAATATGCCTAGTTTCTCCATTTCTGATAAACCTGAAGTTCTTAGTATGATTTTATTATTTCCCAATTGATTAAAACAATCGCCACAAGCTTTAAGATGATACGGTTAGAAGAAGGACTGCGTTCTTATTTTTCCTGCATAATATTGATTAATATATTCTTCATCAAACCTCTGTGCAGATCCAATTAAACTATTATCGATATAAGAACTTGTTCGATTGTATATGTATTTAATTCTATTTAATTCAGCATGATCAATAGAAGTGGAGTATTTAGATGGACCAGACCAGTATAAATCAATATTTCTGGCAAGCGACTGATTTACATTGTAAAAGTAAAAATACACATCTTCATGACCACGGTCAATACTACTCAAGTTGCTCCATCTTGGTATAAATCCAATATCCATTGTCTTATTTAATTTTTTAACAGAATGCTGAAATTCGCTTATTATATCTAAATCGGAACTGCATTTCTTATTGGAATTAAATTCATCACAGTCTAAACTATCGCTGCTATTAAAAATGATGGAACTGTAATTTTCTTTTACAAGTCTGTTATAAAAAGATTTATTAGAATTATCTAACAAGTTTACAAATGCTCCATATTTTAGATTACTATTCGATAATTCATTCAATTTCTTAAATGGGAAATTAGACAAATGCTTATCCCAATTAAAATAAACACCATTTAATTTATATGCTTTAAACAGTGCTATGGTATTGTTTAATTTATCTATATCACCATCAAACTGATCTAACAATATATTTCTTTCAATAAAATCCGGATAATCGATGATATTAGCTCCGTAGTATTTAGTGCTTTGTGAATCAGATAGTTGAACCAAAGATTTTACAGCATTAAAATAAGATTCTTTATTTCCAGCTTCTACAAAAACAATTTTTTCGGCTTCATCAAACTGTTGTATATAATATGCATCCTGATTTTCAATTACAAGTGTATCAGGTAATTTATTAAATTGTTGGTATAATTTAGTATATCCAAGAGAGACAACAAATTGATCTTTAATAAGATTAAAGTTCAAATCATTCATAATTTCAATTGTAGGATGAATTGAGGAGTTATTCGCTGTAATCCTCTTTATCAAATTTTCCTTTAACAATTTGGCAGCTTCTTCAATTGCTTGAGATGCACCTTCAGGTATTATTATAACCGGATATTGATCAGAATCAACTTCATAATAATCAATAATATCTTTTTTAACCACATGTTTAGGTTGTGGAAAAATCATGTCGTTTGCCATATAAGAAGAATCAAAATAAGGCTTTAACTTTTCAAGCAAAGTAAAATTCTGATCGGTATATCGAAAATCAACCTGATCAACCCACATAGTTCCTGTTCCTTTTAAGCCAATGAATATTTTTACATACCTTGCTTCATCCGGAATATCACCATCGAAATACGGAAAATTAGCAGTTTTACCATAAATTTCTCCCCATCCGAATTCCTTTATATGAGAGTAATTAGATAGTGAGAAGGCCTTGAAACTATTGTTTAACTTGGTTCGTGTAAATGCATTTAAATCTTCTCCTGATATTTCGATTTTGTTTTTATCGAAATATTGTAACTCAATATTAATTGCATCATACATTTTTGTTCCTAACCTTGATTGATTAGGATATACATCCTTCAGTTTTAGATATAACCTCAATGAGTAGTTTCCAGGAAATACTTTGATGTAATCACTGATTATTCCCTCACCTATTTTTTCCGTTTCATCAGCAGTTAAACGTTCAATCTTTATTGCATGGATTCCATCATATACTTCTTCGCCTGAAAACTCATCATTATTTGAATTAACCCACTGTATATTACTTCCTACCTTTTTCCAACCATTTATATCATAAGATTTTACATTACTTTCCTCATAATAAACTTTTCCAGTTTCAAATGATGAGTTATTCACTAAATTTCCAAGTTCTTTCTCATGATTTCGGGCATTAAAAGGTATTGCGATAGGATCTTTAGATGTCCATCCTGCCTGTAATCTTGTTTGGTCATCCTTTTTGCATCCAAAAAGAACACTAAAAACAATCAGGCTTGGAATTAAATAAAGTATAGTTCTTTTGAAATTCATAAGTTCGATTATTACATGATGAAATTACGTCAGAATTTTTAAATACAAATTAAATGCATCTAAAAGTTATTAAAAGATACCTGCTTTTTATTCACATAAAGATAATTTACAAAGATAAGGATAAAAAAATCGCTCCCGAATTAATAATTAACCCTAATGGAAGCGATTGAAATATATTGAGATCAACGAGTGACTAAAAATGATAACCGAAGTTCAATGTTATTCTATTGTATTTTATTGTTCGGTCAATTTCCTGTCCATTATATTCTGTATAGGTATGATATATTTCCGAATACTTGTATCCAATACCAAATGAAAAAGCATTCTTGTCATTTAAATTTAATTTGAATCCAATTCCCGGATTAATTAAATAACCACCTTTTGATTTTAAATCTGAATCATAGTAATAGTAATCATAATCATAAGGATCAGGTGATTCCAAAGAAATTGCATATCCTCCCTGAAGATAAACGTAATGACTTACCCGAGAATTTCTAAAAGTATATCGTAAATCAACCACCGCCGGCATATAAGCTTCAGTTAGTAAATCAAGTCCTAATCCAACACCAACTCCCAAGCCCATTTCAAATTGGTATCCCGAAACAAACCTAAGACTCAATGGAGGAAAAGGAGTTTCCATATTTCCTCCGAATAAAAAACCAACATTCAGATTCGAGTAAAACCCTGTTTGTTTATATGATATATTTCCTAAAGAATCTTTTTTAAAACTTTTTATATATGCAGGTTGCTTCTCAATTCGATCAATTTCGGATTGATTCAATACCCATGTATCTCCGCAATTACTTAGTAAGGTAAGCGATTTATTCACTTCTATTTTAATAATTTCACCATGAAGAATACTTCCACTTTTTAAATAAATAACATCCTGCATCTTTTGCGCACGAGCTTGATTAAAAACAGCTGAAATTGTTACAACTAGAGTAAATATTATTAGGACTTTATAATTTTTCATTCAAACTTAATTTAGGTTTTAAAATATAATAGCAAGATGCGCAATTCTATAGCTTGGTTGCGTTATAAAAAAATAATTAAACTAATTTTTAAACACGCAACCCTTTTAATTCATGCATCATCTTAGCTATGTATTATCATTAAAACCAAACTTGATGAAAAATCTAAAATTTATACTCATTTATATAGGTATCCTTCTTCTGGGTAGTTGCGATTATCAAATAATTGAAACCTATACAGCCAATATTCCTATTTATATTACATACGAAGAGTTAAGAGCATCTGTTCAAATAGAAACGACCAGGAATCTTGAAAAACCAGGTAAAATCTATTTTTACAATGATTTTTTGTTTATTAATGAATACCTCGAAGGAATTCATATTATAGATAATTCGAATCCCTCTTCGCCCCAAAATACTGGTTTTATAAAAATCCCAGGTAATGTCGACATAGCTGTTAAAGATGATATTCTTTATGCCGATAGTTATGTTGATTTGGTTGCTCTTGATATTTCTGATTTGAATAACATTACTGAAGTAAATCGTATTAAAGATGTTTTTCCCTACATTTTACCTCCATATGATGAGGATTATCGTATAGATGATATTGATTATGAAAAAGGAATTGTAGTGGATTGGGAATTAAAAAAAGTCACTAAAAAAGTGGATCAAAATACATATCCAGTTTTTCCATGGTACGAAGATGGAGGCCTGATAAATTCATATTCTAATGGAACTTCGGGACATTCATCTGGGTCGTCTTCTTTTGGCGTGGGTGGATCTATGGCGAGATTTACAGGAAAAGATAATGTTCTTTACACCATCGATAGCTATAATTTAAAGGTGGTTGATATCCAACATGTAGAAGATATGTTCGTTTCTAAAACCATAAGTGTAGGTTGGAATATTGAGACTATTTTTCCATCGGGAGATTATCTATTTATGGGTTAGCAAAGCGGTATGTTTATTTATGATATTAGCAACCCATATAACCCTACTTATGTATCGGACTATTGGCATATTACCAGTTGCGATCCGGTGGTTGTTGAAGGTAATTACGCTTATGTAACCTTGCGTTCTGGGAATTTGTGTGGAGAAATTGATGATCAGTTGGATGTTATTGATATTACAGATTTAACAAGTCCTGAACATGTAAAATCATATACCATGACCGAACCTTATGGTTTAGGAATTGATAATTCCACCCTATTTGTCTGCGATGGAAGTGCTGGTTTAAAAATATATAACGCAAGCGAACCCATGGATATATCAGCAATAGCTCACTTTGAAAGCATTCAAGCTTATGATGTTATCCCCGTTAATGGAATATTAATGCTTATTGGTGATGATGGATTGTATCAATACGATTATTCAGATTTAACTGATATACACCTATTAAGCTCTATAATTATTTCGCAATAATTATTAAAAATAAAGAAGTTTATTGATTGGCCATTGCACTCATCCAATCATAAACTTCGTAGACTAAATCTTCCGATTCTAGTAATCTCAAACCGTGATCACCAGATCTGGAAATTATTTTAATTTTTCGAACACCACTGGTAATATCAAAAAGCATTTCTGAATTAATTGCATTATCATATTCGGAAGTAATGTAAAAAACATTTTGTACATTAATATCACCAAAAGTTTCAAAAACCGAATAATAATAGGATGATATTGCAACAGCAGCTGTTACCTCGCTGTAGCTTGATATACCTGTGGCCATTATTGCACCTAAACTAGCACCAATTGCTACTATATTATTCTGTTCAACATATTCTAAACTATTTAAATAATCCAACACTGCATGTAAATCATCCGGATATTTGGTTCTATTTGGTGAGTACACACCTTCCGATCTACCATGTGCTCTAAAATCAATGGCAGCACAAATAAAGCCTGAATCAACGGCCATTTTATACAACTGATGCCTTCTCCATTCTGATAAATCTTGACCTCCCTGATGCATAAATAGAAATAATGGTGCAGGATCGTTATTGACTAGTCTTTTGTCTAATTCACCGAAAATTTTAATACCATCATCCGCCTCAACCTGGAAAGTTAAATTATATCGATTCGTTTGTGCTGAATTTATTCCACTGTAATCTGAATACTCTCCATTTACACTGTATCTAACTTTGCAATAGTAAAACTTATCTGGTTCCAAGTTTTCGAATTTATAGAAATTGGTACTAGCACCTTCAATTGTAAATGTTTCAATAATCGAGTTAAAAAAGATATCATCTGTAAGTACTATTTCATAAAAATCTGCTTGCTCAACTATTTCCCAGTTAGCCTGGAATCCATCGTAGCTTACTTCTGTGGGTAATAAGGATTTAATATCTATTAAAGAGCCGGATTCTTCCTCACAAGAAGATAGTACAGCAAAAAGTAAAACAATTAATAAAGCTTTTTTCATAGGTCATAGTTCATTTAATAACAAATATAGTTGATTTTACTTGTATTAATTGGATAAACTTAAACAAAAGCACCCTATCTTTAAATTTTCCCTATTATATTGTTACCTTATTAAAATAAATTCTCTAGTTTGGCTTAGGCTGCAGCCTAAGCTTTAATATCATTTGGTAACAAATAGACCGACACTGATTGTAGCCAAGGTTTCGACTTCGCTCAATCAATTAAAGAGCTGTCTGAACGGAGCCGAAGAGTACGATAATTAAAAAAGCCCCAATAAATTGAGGCTTTTTATAACTTTTTTTTGAATCCTAATCTTCGTAATATTCAATTACCAGTTCTTCGACAGTTGCAAGTTCACCATTTAGATAATAATTCAAGCTAGTCCAATTTCCTTTATCATCAAAAGCTGTATATTCATTTTTAGCTTTATTACCAGCATTTTTTGCTGATACTAAAGTTTCCCAACCTTCAATAAAACCTTTATCATTATATTTACTTGTTAAATGAAATATTAGAGAATCATCTTTATTGTAATTCTTTTGTTCCATGTATCTGTTATTTTCATCCAGATTAAAAACATACTTGAAAGCAAGTTCACCTTTTTTAATCACTTTAGCTTCAGTCATAAATCCGTCTTCATTTGAAATAAATTCAAATCGGCTTATTAGAGTATCAACAACTCCTCTGTAGTTATCCGCTGCAATCATGAAAGAATTTTCATCGTATTCGAGTTTGTGAATATACCTTACTGTATCGTTTTTATAAAACTTTGCATCCTTAATAAACTGGCCTTCAATCGTAGTTTCCCAGTAGCTTAAAACCTTATCCCCATCTAATGTTTCAGATTTTTCCAGAATTCCATCTTCATTATAATAAGCTATAAAGTCATATGAGAATTTTAAACTATCACGTTCTTCTTTCGTCATCAAGGCTCCTTTTTCAATAATTCCATCATTATTTACGGGCCAGTAAGTTCTATATTTCACAGTTTTAACCTTTCCATTTAAAAAGAGAGGGTAAGTATTGAAAAAAGTGTAATGCTGAACAACAGTCGTAGATTTCTTTTCCGGTTCCTGCACTGGTGCTTTGCAGGTCGAAAAAACCATAATTATGGCTGCCAATAACAAATAAAGTTTTTTCATGGATATAGTTTTTTGTTACAAAAAATACATATTATTGAATTTTTCTGTTAAAAGCAAATATCTTACTGTATTTCAATGAGATATTGAATAATTTAGATTAGTTTTAATACACTTTTAGGGTTATGTTCGCTATTAGCACAAGCCTACCTTAGTTCGACTTAGATTGTGCCTAAGTCGTAATATTTTTTGCAAAAACTTCTTAAACAGTTTTCCAACTTAAATCTGCCTTAACTAAACCAATTACACTTTCTAATTCAGCGTAGTTTCTTGCGCTGGAATATAAGTAATCATTAATTAGCGCAAGCGTCCTCGCTTGTGCTGTTAATTTGCCAATAGATAGT
>PKTC01000251.1 GCA_002869305.1 Marinilabiliales bacterium | reverse complement strand
TAAGATCAGAGTATATATTCTTATTTTGGTTTTAGATATCTTATATGTAGTATTCGATTTTCTAATTTATTCATACAAATACTATTCTCAGGGTCAAATTCAGAACGCAATGTTAGTCAGAAAGCAAATGCAATTGCAGTTTGAGGCTCTCCGTACGCAACTAAGTCCACATTATTTGTTTAATAGTTTAAATACCATATCATCATTGCTGTACAAAGATGAAAATCATACAGAGGATTATATAAGGAAATTGGCAAATACTTATCAGTATATTTTGGCTTCAGACAGAAAACAATTAATTAGCTTGAAAGATGAAATAGACTTTATTCAAGATTATTGCTATTTGCTAAAAATTCGTTTTGGAGAAGCCTTTAGATATCATATAAAAATCGATGAGGAACTCTTAAACTGGACCATTCCTCCTATGAGCATTCAGATTTTGGTTGAAAATGCAGTAAAACATAATGTTTTCGATGATGATAATCCATTGGTAGTTGATATAGTGTCAAGTAATCATATGGCTTATGTGAGAAATAAAATCATGAAATCGCCCGCAAATAGAGAATCTTTTAAGATTGGATTAAGTAATATCAAAAAGCGTTACAGTGTGTTTACCGATAAAAAAGTTAATGTAATTAAGAATGATTTTTTTAAAGTGGAACTTCCGCTTCTAAAACCAAATAAAAATGGTTAAGAATATAATTAACAATTCTGTTTTTAGGATATTCACTCCAATTTTTTATGGAGTAACCATGTATATTCTAATTTTATTAATCTTTGATCGGGTTCAGGACTTGTCTGAAAATTTTCTAATTATTGAGCTTGTACTTTGTTTGATCATCACCTATATATTATTTGAGTCAGTGCGAATTTTTATCCTGTTGGTTGAAAAGAAAATCTCCGATCAGTTCAGTATATCCAAAAGATTATTAATTCAAGGTGGCGGAAGTCTGTTAATTTCTGTGGTAATTACTTCTTTTTTAATATCCTTCTATTTTTCAAAACTGGTGGGCTTTAGTTCTTACAAAAACGAATTAATAGTTTTTAACACGATCTTTTTGTTAACCACTGTATTGTATAATATGATTTATTTTAGTTTCTTTTATTTAAATAAAACGAACGAAAGCTTATTAGAAAAGGAAGATATTTTGCGTAAAAATGTAGAAATTGAATTGGATACCTACAAAAACAAGATTAATCCTGGTTTTCTTTACGATAGTTTAGAAACTCTAATTAGTTTATCAAAGCAAGATATTGATAAGGCTGATCAATTTATTTTAAAGTTATCTAGTGTTTACAGAAATATTTTGTCAGCCAAGAATAGTGAACTGGTTCATGTTGATAATGAGCTAAAGCTTGTAGACACTCTCATTGATATCTTTAATTTCAAATTGAATAATAATTTAAGTTGTAGAGTAAATAAAAAAACACTTGATTCGAATATTCAACTAATATCAGGAACCTTGGTAGTTGTTATTGAGGATATTGTAAACAGGACTGTTATTTCAGAACTTCAACCGCTCATTATTGATATTATTATTGATGATGAGTTATTCGTAATTCAGCATCCAATAAGAAACAAGCTTATCCAGGAGTTTTCAAAGCAAACTGAAATTGATCATTTGAAAAAGGCCTACAGGGAGTTTGGAGATAATGAATTTGATATCATTGAAGAGAGTAAGAATAAAATATATAAAATACCAATTTTTAAATTAGAGGATTAAAAGGATGAAGGTATTAATTATAGAAGATGAAAAGCCAGCAGCTGAGAAGCTTGAATTGCTCCTTAAAAAATACGATCCCCAAATTGAGGTTCTATCGAAGCTTTCTACCATAGAAAAAAGTATTCATTATTTAAAAGAGAAGCAACGAGATGTTGATTTGATTTTTCTCGATATACAGTTAACAGATGGATTGAGTTTCGACATTTTTAAATCTGTTCAAGTTGAAAAACCTATTATATTTACTACAGCTTTTAATGAATATGCCATTGATGCTTTCAAATTGAACAGTATAGATTATTTATTAAAACCTTTGAGTTTTGATGATTTGGCAAAATCAATGGATAAAATTGAAAGTATTAGAAATAATTTACCTTCCGAAAATACAACTCCAACAGCTGTTTCTTTTGAAAAACTCGCTGAATTAATTTCAGGAGTAAATCAGAAGTATAAATCCAGATATTTGGTAAAAATTGGTGAACATATTAAATCGATTGCAGTTGAGGATATTTTCTTTTTTTACGCCGAAGGGCGAACAGTATTTATTATCACAAACGAAAATAGGAAGTTTATTGTTGACAATACATTAGAAGAATTAACGAATCAACTTGATCCTCAAAAATTCTTTAGAGCAAATCGTTCATTTATTATCAACTTCGACCATATTTCCGATGTGGTAGTATATTCAACAAGCCGTTTAAGAGTAAAATATCCTCATGAATTCGAGAAAGAAATCATTGTAAGCCGAGAAAAAGTATCCGATTTTAAAGCCTGGTATGGTGGCGAATAAAAAAGAGCGACTAAATGAAGCCGCTCTAATGTTTAATTACTGAAAGCACCCAATATTAAACATTAAACCAGTAACTTAGTTTTAGTACAAACATCAAGTCTTTCTGGCTAAAATTATATGAATTGTAGTTATTTGTTACAACGAAATAAATATCCGACATGGGTTTGTAACGCCATTGGATACGACTGTTAATATTGAAATTTTCTGCCTGAGTATTATATTGCAAAAATGTAGTCCAGAAAAGTTTTCTGGAAAAGGATATTTCTGTTTTGGCTCCAACCAAATGTAAATCCTGATTTCCATAACCTTTGGCTAAATCAACTTTATTTAGTTGATAATCAACACTAAAGTTACCCCAAGGCTGAACTCGATAATTTATTGATGTTCCTACAGTTAGTTTGGTTCCATTAAAAAAGCTACCGTATCCTCCGAATAGGAATCCACTTAGCTTTTTATTCGGACTTGTGCGATACCTGGCAAAAAAACCATTATAGTTATATTCTTTAGCAGGCAATGCATTATCGCTATCAATAATTTCAGTAGCAAACGGAAGATTGACCATGGAGAAATAATATCGTGCATAAAACCAACTTCTATCTTTAAATTGAAGAAATGCATCTGCAATTAATTCATATTCTGTTAATTGATTGTCTGTATTGTAGAACGTTTGCGCCATTCCGCCAAATCTGTATTGATTCAAATAACCTTGCTTTGGGTAGAATTTTATAAGCTGCCTTGCTGTTACTTCTTTATAACCTAATCTAAAACTGGTATCTCTTTCTGAATCATAATTATTTAATCTTGGAGTAAATCCTACTTCGGCGATATAATCTCTATCAAGTTGTGTGAGATGAATACTTGTGTATGATTTCTTGGTATTATATCTAAAATCCAGGTTGTAAAATCCACTACTTGTGTGTTTTTCAGGAGAAAAACTGTTGTGGTACATAGCCGAGCCCTGAGTTTTCCCGCTTTTCGAAAGATAATTGAATTCAACCCCTCCAACTCGGTTGTAGTCATTGCCAACCAATTGATTATTTCGCACAGATTGCTTGTTAACGAAGAATGTTTTAATACTTGATCGTTCAAAAACTTTTTGCTGAACAGAAGCAATAGCATAATTTTCAGCTTCAATATCATTTTTTTGGCCGGTCTGAACATCCATAAATCCTATGCGCAAATTTTCTGTAACATTACCGCTTAATCTGGCTCCCAAGATAATGGGGACATTCTCACCATCTTTTAATCCTATATTTCGAGTGAAAATTGGTTTGGCTTCACCCGATCCTAAATTTGAAAATAAATCACTATTTTCAAGAAAGAAATTCCTTTTTTCTGGAAAATATGGATTAAACCTTGAAAGATTAGTTACTTGCTGATCAACTTCAACCTGTGAAAAGTCAGGATTAACCGTTAAGTCCAAATTTAATGAAGAAGATAAGGCAATCTTTGAATCCAGACCAATATTTCATGATGTGTTAGTCGGAATCCCATCTTCATTATTTCGTTCAATACTACCAAGTGTTGATGGAACAATAACAAACTTTTTGCCACTCGCATTTGGTATATTCTTAAATATGATACTTCCGGTATGCCCTAGATCAATGCCCTGAAAGTTCATAGGAAATTTAGTCCATGTTGAGTATAAATTCCTTTTCATATCGTTGCGAATGAAATTGATTCCCCATTCTTTATTTCCATTATATTTCATAGAACTAAAGGGTATAGCCATTTCAATTTCCCAGTGATCTTCCATTATACTAATATCAGAGTACCAAATATTATCCCAATTTGCATCAATGGAATTATGAACACCTTCTACTGCAATTAATCACTCAAATTGAGATCCTCCCGCATTGATTCCAAATATGTAACCGTTACTTTTTGAATTAATAGGATCAATAACAACTGCAAATCCGTCGCTATTCCAGAATTCATTTTCCGAGTCTCTCTTCAATGTTTGAATAATTTTCTCACTATTGTTATCGGCAAGTTTAACTGCAAGGTAAAGAAACTCCTGATCATAAGTTACTTTTACTTCGGTTTGGTATTCAGACAAATTATTGTCAGATGGCCAATGATCCCAGAAATTATCGAAAGTATAGGCTTTTTCCCATTCCTCTGAATTTATAATTCCATCAATCTCAGGACTTATATCAGAAGGTTCAATGCTAGCGGTAAATTCTTCAATGTTAAATTCTGTTTCTTTAGCAATTACCATTTGAACAGAAATTGCGATTATAATGAATGCCAATAAATTTTTCATAGCCCTAAAAATTTTATTTTCTGAATCAAATGTATCTTGTAAAAACAATCATTTCAGAAAATATAGCTTGTTGTTGAAGTTTATTCGATAGAAAACAGCTTAAATGGTTTAAATGTAATTCGGGATTATTTTGGTGATCTTGGTCATCTTAAAAGTGCTGTAAGTCGAAATTTTAATATTTCATTATTTTGCATTATATTAAAACCTTATTTTTACCGTTGTAATATGTTTTATATGAATAGTTTTATATTAAATTCTAAAAGGAAAAGAGTGCACAGAATGCTTTGGCATATTTTATTTTGGATTATCTATGTGTTCTTTTATGCGTTTACGCCAATTGCTTTAGGTGAGGAAGATTCCTTGATTAAAGACTTACAATTTGTGCTAATTCAACTGCCATTGAAGCTACTTGCTACGTACACGCTTCTTTATTTTTTTATACCAAAATTTATACTTAAAAAGAAACATACAATATTTTTTGTATTCATAATTCCTCTTGCTTTTATAATCGGATTAGGGCAAAGAGCTTTAATTGGGTACTATTTATATCCGATTTATTATCCGGAACATTTAGCAGAATATGGACTCATATATTGGCCAAAGGTATTTTACGCTTCAGTAGAAACATATTCGGTTGCTGCCGCAGCCGCTACCATAAAATTACTAAAGCAATGGTTTAATACTCAGCAGTTGACTAATTCATTAAAACAAGAGAAATTGGCTGCAGAATTAAAATTTTTAAAAGCACAGATTCATCCACACTTTTTGTTTAATACATTGAATAATTTATATGCATTAACACTTAAAAAATCTTCTAAAGCACCGGAAGTTGTTTTGAAACTTTCTGAATTGCTAGACTATATGCTTTACGAATGTAATGAGTCGAAAGTAGCTTTAGATAAAGAAATAAATATGCTTGAGAATTACATTGCATTGGAAAAAATACGTTATGGAGAAGAATTAAGTGTAAAGTTTCATGTAGATAAGGAAGTTAGAAACTTTGATATATCTCCAATGCTTTTGTTACCACTTGTAGAAAACTCTTTTAAGCATGGTGTAAGTGGTGAGATTCATGAAAAGTGGATAGAAATTAAATTAAGCGCTTCTAATGATACTTTAAATTTTACAATCGAAAACAGTCGTGATTCATCAATAAGAGGTAAAAAAGAATCGTATACCGAAGGAATTGGTTTAAAAAATGTAATTCGTAAATTAGAGTTAGTTTATAAGAACAAACATCAAATAAAAATTGATGATAAAGGTGAAAGTTTTAAAGTTTCTTTAACTATTGATACAAAAGAAAGTTGAAATGCAAAAAACTAAATGTATTATAGTTGATGATGAGCCGCTTGCTATTGAGGTGATTGAAAATCACTTATCAAAATTTGAAGATTTCGAAATTATTGAGAAATGCGGGAATGCCGTTGCTGCTTTTGAAATTATAAGAAAAAAACAGATAGATCTTGTGTTTCTGGATATTCAAATGCCAAAAATTACAGGTGTTGATTTTTTGAAATCATTGAAATACCCACCGAAAGTTATATTTACAACTGCTTATCGCGATTATGCCCTAGATGCTTTTGAACTGGATGTTATAGATTATCTGCTAAAACCAATTTCATTCGAACGCTTTTTAAAAGCGATAAATAAGTATTACGAACTTTCAGGAAGGGACTTAACCATTTTTAGCTCACCAGAAAATAATACAAATAACCTTGATGCATATACCTATGTAAAGGCGGATAAAAAAATGTATAAGGTATATCTAAAAGACATAATATACTTGGAAGCCTTAAAAGACTATGTTAAAGTAATTTGCGAAAAAAAATCATTGGTTACAAAACACCCTATTAGTGCGTTTGAAGAAAAACTACCTTCCGACCTATTTATTCGAATACATCGCTCTTATATTGTATCTATTTCAAAAATAGAGGCCTTTAATTCTACGGAAATTGACATAGCAGATCGTCAACTACCAATTGGCAGAAGTTATAAAAATCAAGTTTTAAAAGTTTTAAATATTAACGAAGGAAGTATATAAATTCCCTTTTTTCCCTTATTTTTGTTATTTTAAATTATTCTAAATAATTCGAATATGAGGAAAATTATCGTTTTTGTGTTACTAATCGGGGCTATGGTTTCTTGCAACCATGCTAACAAACAAGAGAAAGTTATTAAGCCAACAGTTACAGTGAGTATACTACCTCAAAAGTATCTTGTTGAAAGAATTGTAGGAAATCATTTTGATGTCAACGTCATGATTCCTCCAGGAGCGAGCCCTGTGAGTTATGAACCCACTCCTAAGCATATGAAAGAATTATCTAATTCCGATGTATATATCAGAATAGGTCATATTGAATTTGAAAAAGCCTGGATGAAAAATATTCAGAATATTAATCCTGATATGAGAATTATTGACCAGTCTGAAAATGCTGAATTAATCTTTTCTGAAGAAAACCATGATCATAATTCAGATCATCATCACCACGGAATTGATCCCCATATATGGACATCTCCCAAAGAGGTCAAAAAACAGGCAGAATTTATATATAATTATTTCATATCGAATTACCCTGAATTAGAGTTGGAGATAAATAAAAGTTATGCAGTTTTTCAGGATCAACAGGATTCTTTAGATTTGTATCTTCAGAGAGCGTTGAAACCATATCAGGGAAGAAAGTTTTTA
>PKTC01000181.1 GCA_002869305.1 Marinilabiliales bacterium | reverse complement strand
ATTTATTCCAACTACCAGAACCGTCATTCAGTAATTTTGCATTAATGTAATCAGTGATGTTCTAAGGTGATGTATAAAAAACATCAGCAGGATCAAATTCCATTTCTACATCAGCAGTAAAACCCGTCACTCCTTGAGATTTAAGTACCCAATGATATTGTAAAACATTTAGTATGTCAACAATTTCCGGGGTTTCTGAATCTTCTATTATACTTGGATGAGGCTCGTCAGCAGCCTTAGTAGTTATTGTTCCAAGACTGTTTCCGTTATTAGTTATCTTATATTCTACAGGAGTGTATTTACTTCCTGAACCAATTGGTATAATATAGTTATATGGACCACCCATATCAGCAGTTGAAGGGAATATTTTACGCACGCCATTATCAGTGAATGAACTATTTGTTCTGATCATATTACTGTTACTATAGGGCGAACCTTCAATTATTTGTGCATTTAATCCTAAATTAAGTAGATTTGCTCCTACATCAAGTAGACCTCCATTTAAATTCAACGCATCAGTAATTGTCAGTTCATTTCCAGTTTCAACAAGAGCTCCTGATGCATTTGAAATGGTCAGCATCCCAAAAGTACCATCGCCAGAAAGATTTTGAACATCAGATCCATCCAACTCAATTCCATTTCCAGAACCTCCATACTCATGATTTGCATTATTATAAATATCACCCTTAACAATAATAGCATTAGTGCTATCGCAAAATTTACCTAATTCAATTCTAAAATCATTATCAATATATACAGTATCTGTTGATAAATCATTAACGCCAAGTACATTTGATGTTGATTTGGTTAAATCGTAAAATGCTGTTGTACCAACAATTCTTTGATTATCAACGCCATTAAATGTTACCGTATTACCATTTGCATCGAACCTTCCATAATTTTCAAAATCACCTTTTATGTTAAGAGCCAAACCACTTGCATCCATTATTGCACCTGCGTTTACTACAATATTCTGATCAATATTTAATTCCCTAATTTGCATTTGCAACGTTGGGCTATTTGTTGAATTAACAATAATATTTTTCAGTGTTACATTTGAATTTATACCCATTACCTGACTGGCAGGAGTATTTGCATCATCTCCAAAAGTAAATGAAGCTCCAGAACCTATACTTAAAGTTGCAGGATCTAAATATAATGAAGCAATTGATGGACTAGTTTGTTGTCTAACAATTGTAAGGTTTGCTGTGTCAACCTGTGAAAATTCACTACCGGAATTTAAAATCTCCAATACACCTCGTGAACCTTCAGGGGCATCAACTTCTCCAATACTAACAACGCTGTTTTTATCCAACTGATGTAATTTCAATATCCCTTCATTTGTATATAAGGATCGTCGAATTTGAGAACCAACTCTCAATTCTCCGTTGTAAATATCGATTTGTGCATTTCCTGAGGCTGAATACTGAATATAATTATCTGTACCTCCATTTAAATAAGCATAGCCATAATCACCTACTGTAAGTGCACCATCAAGGTATAATCCTGTATTCCCTGATAATCGAATATAAGATTCATTCCCTAGCTCTCCTTCTATTAACAAGCTAGTACCAGAAGGTATTCTAAAATCAGCGCCGCCACTAGAAAGCGTAATGTCTATATCCCCGTCCTCTAATCTTAAATCACCACTTAACAATTCCAGCGCCTTTGGATAACTATTGGTTGGTCCATTTAATGTAAAATCGTCATCAAAAAGAAAATATTTAGTCTCTAACTTATTTAGTTCAACTCTGTACAATTCAGTTCTTTCTGCACCCGACCGGGTAAATGTTCCATCAGTTTCTCCTATAAGATTTAAAACAGCATTATTATTTGTTCCGATTCCATTATATAAATCAATTATGCCATTATCTTGTATTATATTTCCTGCAAGATTTAAATAATGTTCTAATGAAGAAGGTGTTGTATTTAAAACTGTTATTTGCCTTGCATTTGTAGGTGCTGTTACATTTAATGTAAAATCAATATCACCCATAATTGTTAAAGAACGTTCAGTACCAGATGTTGGAAAACGGATTTCACCATGCCCCCAATTTCCTATAAAACAATCACCCATAATATTAATATCACCATTCAATCCATTCCCTAATTGTAATATTGCATTCCCCTGAACTAACATATTATAATTTACAGTAATGTTATTATTAAAAGTAGCTGATCTCCAATTCGCCGCATCAGACTCCACAGCAAGATTCGGGAATACTGTATAGGTAGAAGGTAAAGTTAAATTGGTGTTTTCAATAACATAAAGAAACCAACTATATTTTTCATTCGTAAAATCTCCAAAATCTCCACTTACAGCTGGCTGATTAGCTGTTCCCCAAAACTGTGTAAACATTCCTGTTCCCTCCACTGTACCAAAACTAAACGTATTGTTTCCACTTACTTGTACTCTTGGAACATTTTCAAAACCGCTGGCACCAGTTGTATCGTGACTAAAAATAATCTTGGCTACTTCTACATCTGTATTAAATGCATTCATTCGATGTCCATTACCAACGATACAAATATCAGTAGGTTGAGGAGTGTTGTTAATTCTAGCTCCTGCGTGACCTGCATCTGACCATGAATTTCTATTCATAAAAACCATTGGACCTGCATTGCGACTGTAAATGGTTCTTCTATTATTGAATTGCCCTGGATTTCCACTTGTAAACTCACCACTAACCAGTCCATTAGAGGCTTCATTAAATCTAATTAGTCCACCTTCATCAGTGTCGGTTCTAATCCAGTTATTATTGATCAAACCTTGTGCACTACCATAAATAGTTACTCCGCCTGGAACATAAAACCTATATATAGTCTGATTCACAGGCACGGCATCAAATCCCGTTTGCTCAAGAACCCAATAATATGCTGTTGCAGAATTTGCAGGAGTAGGAGTTGGTGCTCCCGGGTGTTCTGAATTCACAGGAGTAATCTGAACTGAGCCATTTATTGATGTAGCTCCAAAGTCATAGCCGTCAATATAAATTTCTGCTCTGGAATATCCACTTGAAGTTCCAACTGGAAAAGTTGCAACTAGCGTATTCGCAGCATAATTGCCTGTCAGTGTAAAATGTAATGTTAATCCACCATCAGAACCATTATCTGCAGTAAGGAAATATTTCGTACTACTCCATCCATTAATCGAGTTAGTTACTTCCAGATTATAAACATCTAGATTAAACAAAGTATTAGCTGCTGTAAGTGTAACATCCGTTGCTTTAATATCACTTAATAGTTTAACGCCATTTGTATTATTTAAATCAACATGACCAAAACTCTGGTTAGTTGCAGCATAAGCACCCTTTAAAGTGTGCTGAGTTGTACTTCCAGTTAAGGTAATTTTCCCACTTGCGTCATTTGTAATTGTACCGTCAACAATCTCTAAAGTATCACCATACATCTGCATATCAAAATCAGTGGTGCTAAAACTACCCCTGGTAAGAAGCATATTGTTAATTACTCTTAAGGGAACAGTACCTGCAACCCGGCTTGGACTTAATAAATCAACATTCCAGAATAATGTCGGATTTGTTCGTTGGTCTTTCTCAATCTCCAAATTATAGAATAGCAATGGTGCAGTAGCAGCAGTATTCTCAATAATAATGTTTGAATTTGCACTCCCGATAAATCGGGTTGTATTGTTACCATGTGTATAGGTCGCTCCATCTTCAAAAGTAAAATCACCGCCTATCTCTAATATATGTCCATCAGCATCCAGCTCAGTATTGGCTCCAATAGTTAAATCATTCAATACAGTTAGATCATCCTGTAATAAAAGAGTTTGAGTACTTGGATTAACCGATTCAGTTAAAGTAAGATTGTATAATGGAACTGTCGAATTAATTTCAAATTCTGGCTGACCAGCAGCCCCTAATGTTGGCAGTAAAATTTCAAAAGTACCTCCTGTAACGTTATAATTTCCTTCTTGACACAATAAATGAATACCATTTGTAGCCGTAGTATTAATCGCATTAATTTGTATTAGACCATCGGAAACTTCAAAAACATCCTCTGCATCAGGCAAAGCAAACACAGCAGATGATCCCCTGCTATCTGATAATGCAGTTATATAAAAATTACCTCCTGTTTGAATATAAGCTAATCTGCCATTTGCATCAGCCCTTTTTAGCTGTGTTGTATATATATTACCAGCTGTTAAGATTAATCGTCCTGGCGTTGCAACATTACCGTAATAGGTAATACCTCCTGTATTAGCAGGATTAGTGAATGATCCTGCACTAACTTGTAAAGTACCATAAAGCGTAAATCCACGCCATCCACCACCAGCATTACTAGTAGCCACAGTTGCACCATTAATCCAAAGTCTTGCAGTTGATGGGATACTAAATTCATTACACACTGTACCTGCCCTATTTTCACCTAGACGAGGAATAATAATGTTTGAGCCTAATTTGAGCGTTCCATTATAAACAACTAATGCAAGTCTTTCCCAACCTTCCGGTCCATCTGATGGATCAATACAGCCAGCTCCCGAGATCGGGCCAAATAACCTGAAGTAGGAAGTATTAGTAGATAATATGGATAAGATATAGGTAGCATCAGATCCTTTATCTACAAACAATCTATAAAAGTCGGATGTTCCATTGCATGTTAATGTACTATTTTTTGCTCCGGTAAAAGTCACTTTTACAACCCCTGTATTTGCACCTCCAGGACATGTATATTGGGTGTTGTTTGCAACATCAATAGTCCCATTATTTGTAACATCGCCCTGAAATTCAAGATAGTGTGTTGCATCTCCAGTTCCAACAGTAAACTTAGCTCCTAAATCAATTGTCGTTAACCCTTTAATTAATAAATTTCTGGAAGTTGCATCTGCATTATTATTAATTCGAAGCACTCCTTTTTTAATGGTTAAATTACCATTTATTTGATAATCATCATCTATGGAAACTATATCAGTTGCATTGTCGAGATTCACCTCAACGTTATAAAATGATTGACTCTTAGCAATGCTATAATTACCTCCTTTAAAAACTACGGTACCTTCACCTAGGCCCTTTGAGACAAAATGTGTTGAATCACCTTCAGGAAAGTTGCCTGTTTTTAGGATAATTCTACCTTCTCCTTTGATTTCATTAAAATTATGATTTGTTGTTACACCTAGTTCTAATCGACCTGTTACAGTAATTTTATTTGTTAGTTTACCATTTTCTGTTACCGTTACAGTTTTTCCAGAAAGAATTACGACATTATCATTAGGATCTGGAATTTCACTTAAAGGATTATTGGGCAAAGCTCCTGAAGGATAAAGGGTCCATATAGCAGAATTAGTCCAGTTCCCACCAACCAATGTATACCAGGTTTGTGTTAAACTACCTTCAACCGGACTATTTACCTGATCAACAGTACCTAATGTGTAATAACCGTCAGCAATGTCACCATCAGAAACTTCGAAATAAACCTGATCTCCACTTTGAATTCCCTGTGAAGTAGAATTGACTACAGAATAATCTGCACCAGGAGAAGCTTTGTAAAGTAATCGATAATTTGTTATATTTTGAGGAACTCCCCCTCCTTCAATTCCATCACTAAAATCAAAAAATATTCGTAAATCAAGATTCGAACCGGCTGATTTCTCCAGATACCAATCCCGTGCCCATGCTGACTGCGCTCCGCAATTGGTAACATTTGTTCCTGTTTGAATTGAAGCAATATCATTCGTTGTATTGTCATGAGCTGCGAAAACATATTCTTCAATGCCATTTAAAGTTGAATTATCTTCGTACAAACCAAACCCTGCAGACACCGATCCATTATGATCACCACCTGATTCAATTCCAATACCAACAACATCGTAAATGAATGTAGCTGGATTGGTAGTAAATTTGTCATTCGATATGGTTAAATTATATCTGGTACTTAAATAATTTTCAACAATAGTTCTTTCAGCAGAATTCAATTGCCTGTTAAAATAGATCACTTCAGCGACTAATCCATCCCATCCGTCACCTGCACCGACATCCTGGCTACCCTTACCTACAATAACAGTATCGGAACAATTTACAGAGCCAAGAGTTAAATTACCATACGAAAGAATATCCTGTGTACCATCAATATACAACTCAGGGTCTGCGTTTGATATCCAAGTAAAAGTTAATAATTGATTAGAAGTTGATTGATCACTTCCTGAACTTTCAATTGGCCCATTTGCTCCAGTACCTTCAGTTATTACATTAGACTGTGCGCTATTAGTCCCCGCTACATCATATCGAATTGATAAAGAATCATCTGTACCTTCAGGATAATCTGCTGTAAAAAACCCTTTATCCGTAGAAGCATTATCTGATTTTATAACAAAAAGTAAGGTAAATGCAGATTGACCATCCAAATAATTATCACAGTCTTCATTAATTAGAAAGTAGCCAGCACCATCAAGATCCAGAACATCAAAACCATTAATTGCACCAGCTGAAGGTTGATAGGAAGTATTTGATTGTATAAAATGATTGTTATACCCACTTAAGTCGAATAAAGTATCAATACCAACATCAATACTTACCGAATCCCCACGTAACCATAATTTTAAATTTCCTGCTCCTTGATTATTCCCAACACCACCAGGTCCGGTCTGTGCATTTGATTCAAGTATTGAAATACCTATTAAAATAAAAAGATATACAATTCCTCGTAAAAAATATTTAGTATTTTTCATAATAATTATTGGCCATTAACTACTAATTTTCCCAAATCTGTAATCTAAATTACAAATTTACTAACGTATACTACAAAACACCACCATTTGTTCCATGCTCATACTATATTATTTACAATAGTATGATTATATATGATGAATGTGTAGTTTTTTTAGATTAATCAATTCAAATTCGATTGTTCAATATCAAATATATAATAATTTTAATTTACTAGCTTACATTATTTTACAATAAATGCCTGTTTGAGCATATTTTGTTAAAAAAACCTCTCTTTTTGTTAATATCTCCTCAAATTATTAGAGAATGTTATTTTGATTTAAAAATAATCTCTATTCCTTTAGTCTCTCCCGCGGGCTAAGGAACTATTCATTCAATTATGCGTCGTTTGCACGATCCTTCACTACTTTCGCTTAGCTATTCGCCAAGCATAGGCGAAGTTATTTACTTTGCAAGGTTTATTCATCATAACCATTATGACATTGCCTCGTTTTATCCTTTTAGAGAATATATATCTGAATGTACACTAGTCGATTCAAGAAATTCCTTAAATTAATATGTTTCCATTTTTAATTGAGAAAAAGAAATTGAAAGTAGACCCGTTGAACATTAAACTATCTTATTGTTGAATGAAATTAAGATAATTGATATAATAAGTTCCCTGTTCTTATTATTGAATACTCGCATGGTGAAATTTAAAATATTTCAAAATAAATGGATGTTATATTGGATTAAAAAGGGTTTTAATAGTTCAGCGCTACCAAATTATTCATTGATATTTCTATTTTGGATAT
>PKTC01000349.1 GCA_002869305.1 Marinilabiliales bacterium | reverse complement strand
CCTGATCTGGTTAGAGAAACCGCAAAAATTGCTGCTATGGAGGCAAGATCAGAAGGTGTTAACTGGACATTTGCGCCGATGATGGATATTTCAAGAGATCCTCGTTGGGGACGAATGGCTGAAAGTAATGGAGAAGATCCTTTTCTTACAACACAAATGGCAAAAGCATATATTCAGGGTTTTCAGGGTGAAGATCTTTCAAACAAAAACAGTATTGCAGCTACAGCTAAACATTACGTAGGTTATGGTGCAACCATCGGTGGTCGCGACTACAATACTACATTAATTCCTGATGTGGAATTAAGAAATATTTATCTGCCTCCATTTAAGATGGCAGTTGAAGAAGACGTAGCTACTGTTATGTCTGGTTTTAATGAACTGAATGGAATACCTACAAGTGGAAATAAATATACTATTAGAACTATTTTAAAGGATGAATGGAGTTTTGATGGATTTGTCGTAAGCGACTGGGCTTCTATTAAGAATCTAACCATTCATGGATATGCTCACGACAACTCTGATGCTACTTTAAAGGCTTTAAGCGCTGGTGTAGATATGGATATGAGTGGAATGCTTTACCTAGAAAACATAAAGAATTTAGTTGAAAATGATAAAATTGATGAAGAACTCCTTGACGATGCTGTAAGAAGAATATTAAAAATTAAATTCAGATTAGGTCTTTTTGAAAATCCATATACTCAGCATGAAGATGTTATTTTAACTGAGAAGGCATTAGACCTTGCTAAGAAAGCTGTGGTTCAGAGTTCGGTTTTACTCCAAAATAAAAACAATCTTTTACCCTTACCTAAGGACATTAAGAATGTTGCAGTCATAGGCCCTTTAGCCAATGCTCCCTATGAGCAGTTAGGAACTTGGGTTTTTGATGGAAAAGAAGAAAACACAATTACTCCGTTAAACGCGATAATTAAATTTCTTGGGGAAGATAAAGTGAATTATGCTCCAGGATTAAAAATAAGTAGAACTTTAGATAAAAATGGGTTTGATGATGCAATGAAAGCAGCTAAGAATTCTGATGTTGTTTTATTGTTTATGGGTGATGAATCTATATTAACTGGTGAAGCGCATTGTCGCGCTAAACTCACTCTGCCCGGATGTCAGAATGAATTAATTCATGAAATAAGTAAATTGGGGAAGCCTACTGTGCTGGTTATAATGACTGGAGTAATACATATGGTGGAACCCTACTTAGGGAAGGTAGACGCTCTGTTTTATGGATGGCATCCAGGCACTATGGGAGGTCCTGGGTACGTCGATTTGTTATTTGGTTTAGAATCTCCTTCGGGGAAATTACCAATGACATTTCCTCGTACTGAGGGACAAATCCCTATCTATTACAATCATAATAATACCGGGCATCCTGCTACAGATGAAAGTTGGGTAAGAATGTATGATATTCCTGTTAAAGCATGGCAAACTTCTTTAGGCAATACGAATCATTACCTGGATTATGGATTCGAACCTTTATTTGAATTTGGTTTTGGATTATCATACACCAAATTTGAGTATTCGAATTTAAAGCTGTCAAAAAATGAATTATCCATGGAAGATTCAATAATAATATCTGCTAAAGTTAAAAATGCTGGAGGTATGCAAGCCGAAGATGTTGCTCAATTATACATTAGAGATGTTGTCGGAAGCATAGTTCGACCGGTGAGGGAACTAAAAGGATTTCAGCGTATCAATTTAAATCCAGGAGAAGAAAAAACAGTAGATTTCATTTTACGTCCGGAGGACTTAAAATTCCACAATGGAGAAAAGTGGGTCATTGAACCAGGCGAATTTCATGTTTGGGTTGGCAACAGTTCAAAAGCAACATTGATGACTCAATTTAAATTAAAGTAAACTAAATGAATAAATCATATATAATTCGTGTTGCTCTTATCGTTGCTCTTGGAGGATTTCTAATGGGTTTCGATGCTTCGGTTATTTCAGGAGTAGTTCGTTTTATAGAACCTTATTTCGAATTAACAAAAATTCAGTTGGGATGGGCGGTAGCATGTTTAACTCTTGTTGCCACTATCACCATGTTTATAGCGGGACCCATTAGCGACAAAATTGGAAGAAAAAAGGTCTTAACATATGCTGCAATTTTATTTGCAGTTTCAGCATTAACTTCAGCAATTGCAACAAAGTTTTGGTTTTTTATTATTGCACGAATGATTGGTGGAATAGGAGTAGGTGCTGCATTAATAATTGCACCAATGTACATTGCAGAAATCTCTCCTCCAAAAATAAGAGGACGTTTAGTTTCTTTTAATCAGCTAAATATTGTTATTGGGATTTCTGTGGCTTTTTTTTCTAACTTTTTAATACTAAAACTTAGCCAATCTGATTTACCATGGACAAAATCATTTCAGATTGATTCACAAGCCTGGCGTTATATGTTAGGCGTTGAGGCTTTACCGGCAATATTTTACTTTATATGTTTGTTTTTTGTTCCCAAAAGCCCTCGTTGGTTGGCGTTAAAAGGATTTGAAAATAAAGCGTTAGCCATTATGAAAAAGGCCAGTGGAGAAGAAATAGCCATAGAAGAGTTTCAGGCTATAAAGGAAAATATAAGAAAGGATTCTGAAAAAAAGAAAGCTCATATAAAAGAGTTGTTTAAACCTGCAATGAAATTGGTTTTATTAATTGGGATAGTTATCGCTATTACGCAGCAAATAACTGGAATTAATGCCGTATTTTTTTATGCGCCAATGATCTTCGAGCAATCAGGTGTTGGTGTTGATGCCGCATTTTCTCAGGCTATTCTGGTTGGATTAACAAATTTGGTATTTACGATAGTAGCGATCTGGTTAATTGACAGATTGGGAAGAAAACCATTGCTTATGATTGGAATATCTGGGATAATTATTTCGATGTTTGTTATTGGTATGGCTTTTAAGTCAGCAAATTATAGTCTTGATTCACAAAACATCACAGAGTTAGGTAAAGATTTCTCACAAGAAAAACTGAATCACTTTGAAAACCTGGTTTTTGATAATGACCTTGAGTTTAGAAAAGAAATCCAGAAGGTATTTGGTGATGAAATAAATGAAGAACAAGAAAATAAAATAGTAACAAGCGCAACAGATATAAATCCAATGTTAGTCTTATTTGGCATTATAGGGTTTGTGGCATCTTTTGCTTGTTCCCTGGGACCTGTAATGTGGGTATTGTTTTCGGAATTATTTCCGAATAGATTGCGTGGATTGGCCATTTCCTTCGCTGGTACTATTAATTCAGCATTTAGCTTTTTTGTTCAATTGGTTTTTCCATGGGAGCTCGCCAATTTAGGAAATGCAAGCACATTTTTTATTTATGGTGGATTTGCTTTAATCGGATTAATCATACTTAAAATCTATTTACCAGAGACTAAAGGAAAGTCTCTTGAGGAATTAGAAATATTATTGGTAAAAAATTAATAAGATGGATAAAATCAAATTTATAATATCTCTATTAATTATAGCTGCGTTTTCATGTAAGAATACCAATGAAGATGTTACAAGCAATAGAGTAAAGCCAATAAAAGTTGAATTACAAAATCATAACAATATTTACCGTCTATTAAAAGACGGCAAGCCATATTTTGTTGTGGGTGCTGGAACCAGTATTGATAAAATTCCAATTTTAGCTGAAAATGGTGCTAATTCATGCAGAACATGGAGTACCGAAATGCCAGAATATAAAGCGGATGAATTTCTTGATTTAGCTCATGAATATGGTTTAACAGTTACGATGGGATTAGATGTTAAAAAAGAACGATTAGGATTCGATTACAATGATTCTGTTGCAGTAAGAAAGCAATTTGAATATCTTAAGCAGGAGGTTTTAAAATATAAAGATCACCCAGCATTATTAATATGGGGTATTGGTAATGAATTGAATTTAAATTATTCAAATCCAAAAGTATGGAATGCAGTAAACGAAATTGCTAAAATGATTCACGAGATTGATCCCAATCATCCTACAACAACCATGTTAGCAGGCATAAATAAGTATGATGTAGATGAAATAGCAAAACGTTGCCCTGATTTGGATTTTTTGAGTATTCAAATGTATGGTGATTTGCCAAACTTACAAACAAGAATAGTAGAAAGCGGATATAGTGGTCCTTATTTAGTAACTGAATGGGGTGCAACAGGACACTGGGAAGTTGCAAGAACATCCTGGGATGCTCCCATAGAACAAACAAGCAGAGAAAAGGCAGAATCCTATATTCACAGATATGAGCTTGCCATTCAGTTAGATTCACTCCACTGTTTAGGATCTTATGTTTTTTATTGGGGACAAAAACAAGAGCGCACACCAACCTGGTATGGATTATTTACAGAAGATGGCTATCCAACTGAAACAATTGATGCAATGCATAAAATATGGAAGGAAGAATGGCCCGAAAATAGGGCGCCTCGATTAGACTCATTGCGATTGAATGGTTATTCAGCATTTGATAATATTAAACTACACGCTTCAAGAAAATATGACGCGGAAGTATTTATACATAATTTCGAAAACGACTCACTTAAGTATAAGTGGGAAATTTTACAGGAAAGCACTGATCTTGGTGTGGGTGGTGATTATGAAAGTAGACCCCAAAGTCTTGAAGGATTAATTGTAAATAATAACAATAGGATTGAATTGAAAGCTCCAGATAAAAAAGGTGCTTATAGATTGTTTGTTTATGTAATGGATAATCAAAGGAAGGTAGCAACAGCTAACATTCCATTTTTTGTTAAATAATTAGAAGTTCAAATGATTAAGATTTTAAATTTATAATGACTAAAAAAAACATTTACCTTAAGGATACATTGTTGGATTCAGAGAAAAAAGAAGTTAGAGGCCAGTTTTCTGAAATTGATGGAGAGAAATTTTATAAGATTAGCAATTATGACCAGATGCCCGATTTTTTTGTAAGCTTAATTAGTGCAACTGATCATTGGTTATATATTTCGAGTAATGGTTCCTTAAGTGCTGGAAGAAAAGATAGAGATAATTCATTATTCCCATATTATACAGAAGATAAAATTCATGATTATAAAGGAATAACAGGAAGTAGTTCATATTTCATTGTTGAAAAAGCAGATAAGAACTATTTATGGGAGCCTTTTGCAACTAAATGTATAACTGTATATTCTATAGAAAGAAATCTTTACAAAAGCGTTTACGGAAATAAAATCATTTTTGAAGAAATTAACCATGACCTTGAAATTAAATTTCAATATGGTTGGTATAATGGTGATAAATTTGGTTTTATTAAGAAATCCAGAATATTTAATCTAAGCGATAATGAAGTTTTATTAGAAATACTGGATGGTATAAAAAATATACTTCCTGCGGGCATACATTATAATTTTCAGAATGAATATAGCAATTTACTCAATGCCTATAAAAAAAATGAATTATTAAAAGAAAGTAATCTTGGATTGTTTTCTTTAAGTTCTATTCCGGTAGACAGGGCTGAGCCAAGCGAATCTTTATTTGCAACCACTGTTTGGTCTTATGGTATTGAAAATCCAAAAATACTTTTATCAGATCGTCAAACCAATCTATTTAAAAAGGGTATTAATGTCGAAACTGAATATGATGTAAGAGCAAGTCGTGGTGCGTATTTTTTAAATTCTAACATTCAATTAGCATCTAAAAGTGATCAATCATGGATGATCATAGCCGATATTAATAAAGACAGCTCAGATGTCGTCAATTTAAACAAAGATCTTGTCCAAAATAAACAGATCAATAAACTTGTAAATGCTGATATTGATGAAGGAACAGAAAATTTAAAGAAGAAAGTAGCATTTGCGGATGGTTTTCAGCTAACAAATACAGATTTGTGTTATGCCCGACATTACTCAAATACTTTATATAATATCATGCGGGGTGGTATTTTTGCGAATAATTATTTTATTGACGCGAGTGATTACAAAAAGTATTTAAGGCAAATTAATAAGTTGATTTATGAGGATTTTCGTTTGTGGTTAAATGATATTCCTGATAAAATTCCATACACAGAATTGATAGCTTTAGCCGAAAAAACTAATAATGCAGATTTAATTCGAATTAGCTATGAATACTTGCCGTTAACGTTTAGTCGCAGACACGGCGACCCAAGTCGTCCATGGAATTTATTTTCAATTGAAACCAGAAATGAAGATGGTTCAGTAAAATATAATTATGAAGGAAACTGGCGAGATATTTTTCAAAACTGGGAAGCATTGAGCTATTCTTATCCTGAATTTATTGAAGGTATCATTAGTAAATTTGTCAATGCAACCACAATGGATGGTTATAATCCTTACAGGATAATGCGAAATGGCATAGATTGGGAAGCTCCAGATCCTGATGATCCTTGGGCTTATATTGGTTACTGGGGTGATCATCAAATTATTTATCTGCAGAAATTACTGGAATTATCAGATAGTTTTCACCCCGGAAAATTAGATGAGCTTTTAGTAAAGGAAATCTTTACATATGCTAATGTTCCGTATAAAATCAAGTCTTACCATGACATATTAAAGAATCCAAAAGATACCATTGTATTTGATGAAAAATTGAATAAGCTCATCAAATCCATGGAAGATCACATTGGGTCAGATGCTAAATTGTTAAAAAGTCGGGATATTGATAAAGCCTATAAGGCTAACTTGATGGAAAAAATCCTGGTTACTTTGCTTTCTAAGTTGAGCAACTTCATCCCTGAAGCTGGTATTTGGCTTAATACACAACGTCCTGAATGGAACGATGCCAATAATGCCTTAGTTGGAAACGGAACTTCAATGGTTACGCTGTATTATTTAAGGCGTTTTTTAAAGTTCTGGGAAGACAAGTTAGTTAGATTAAATATTGCTGAAATTGTAATCTCGCATGAAGTAGTTCTTCTTTTCGAAAACATTTATAAAGTCTTTAAAAATAAGCAGAAGCTTATAGATAAAGGATTTTCCGATATTGATCGAAAAGAAATAACTGATTTACTTGGTAATGCTCATTCTGATTATCGAAACAAAATATATCAAAAATCTTTCAATGGAAAGCGAAGAAATATACAAGTAAATGAACTGGTCGCGTTTATAAAGCTAAGCTTGCGATATATTGATCAATCTATTCATGTAAATAAACGTCAGGATGGTTTATATAATGCCTATAATCTAATTTCAATGGATCAACGAAAAATCAAAATTAGATATTTATATGAAATGCTCGAAGGGCAGGTAGCTGTTTTAAGTTCAGGTTTATTGAATGCAGAAGAAAGTCTGGATGTTTTGGATTCACTAAAAAATAGTAAAATATTCAGGCCTGAGCAATTTAGTTATATGTTATATCCAAACAGACAATTGCCATTGTTTGTTGAAAAAAATATGATACCGAAAAGCAAGGTAATTGAATCAAAATTTTTACAGAAACTGATTGCAGATGAGGATGTTTCAGTGGTTAAGGTTGATCAGGCAGGTAATTATCATTTTAATGGTTTATTCAGAAATGCCGACGAACTAAGGCACGTT
>PKTC01000373.1 GCA_002869305.1 Marinilabiliales bacterium | reverse complement strand
GGCGATTCAGTAAAAGTTTTCTCAAGCAAGGATGAAGAACTATTTAAAATTTCGGGCAGACAATTACTAAGAGAGTATAAAGGTTACTATTTTCTCAATTACAAAGACACAAATGATTACTGGAAGGTAAAGATCTTAAAATTAGTTGATGATACACTTGAATTCGATTTTATTTTAAAAGAAGAAGATATTTATAATATAAAGGGTATTACAACAGTTGAGGCTTTTGAAGATTCAACAGAAGAAGCTTCAAAGTATTATTTAGACCCGTCAAAACGTGAGTTAAGAAAGATTTTAAAACGGCGATCGAAGGGAGAAAAATACTTAAAATCTAAGTGATTGTAAAAAAACTATTTTATTTTCTCGAATAATGTATTTATTTTCATTTTTTGAAAGTATTAGATTGATATGGATAGAAATAAAGAAATCAAAAAGATTAAACCGGATAACAGGGAAGTTTCTAAGTACGATTTTATAATTTGCCCAAACTGCGGTGCTGAAGAGGTGGGTAAGTTTTGTCCTAATTGTGGACAATCGAACAAGGATTTCAATAAACCTATAAAAGAAATTGGGGCAGATTTATTAGACTCGATAAATCTGGATATAAGGTTAATTAACACTCTTGTTCCCTTTTTTTTCAGACCTGGGCAACTAGCAGAAGATTATTTTAAGGGAAAAAGACGCAGGTACGTTCCTCCCATGAGAATGTATATTTTGTTTAGTGTTTTATTCTTTTTTCTGGCAAAGTTTGCTGATATAGAAAAATTAGATGATGTTGGAAAAATTTCCAATGGTCCATCTGCGGATTCTATTAATCACGAGGTAGCGATGGCTTTAACGGATGTGGAGAATAATCTAAGAACAGAACTAGAACAGAACGAAATTCCCTTTGATACAACCTACTTAGAATATGCTGAGAATTTAAAAGATTCGGCAGGATGGTTTAAAAAAAATTTAAAAGTCAAGACGAAGGAACAAGATACTTCCAATAAAAGTTTTGGCGATTTATCACCTGAAGAAATTCAAGAGATAAAGGATGAGATTGCATTGGATTCAACCATTTCAAAGAGTACCAAAGACATTATTAGAGGAGGTTTAAATATTGCAGATAAAAAGGATGTTTTCTGGGAAAAGTTTTTGAATAATTCGTCTTATGTTTTGTTTATACTAATGCCATTTTTTGCCTTAATTTTGGCCATGACTTTATTCAGATCGAAAAAATTGTATGTACATCATTTAATCTTCAGTATAAATTACCATTCATTCATATTTGCTTTTTCATCCGTTATTATATTAGTGAGTATGGTGTTACCAGATAATATCATGCAGCATGGTGGATATTTATTTTTTATATATCCGCTATATCTTATGTTTGGCATAAAAAAATATTACAATAGATCCTATGTTGGAGCATTTTTTAAAACCATTGGAATAAGCCTATTGTATTACTTTGTAATTTTTATTGCAATAATTGCGATTATGGCATTTACTGCAAAAGGTTTTGCTGAAGGATAATTAAATTGAAAATTATGAAAAAACAGATATTATTTATAATGGCAATATTTATACTGGCATGCAATAAAGCAGATGATCTTGATCAAACTGATATCTATAAATATACTTTTGACTCTTTTTCCGATTTTAAAAGCGCATTAATCAACTTGGCAAAAAATCAGACAGCCACAAGTAATGATATATTTGAAGATTTTTTGGATTCTTTAGAATCGATGAATCAGATTCCTTTTGTATTTGAAGACTCTGTAGCCTTCTTATATTATGGAGAAGCTTCCAGTGTAAGCTGGGCTGGTGATTTTAATGGTTGGAATCCAAATGCTTCAGGTTATAAAGGAACAGAAATAGATAGTACTGGATTGTGGATACTTGAAAAGAAATTTCCTTTAGATGCACGATTAGATTATAAGATTGTAAAAGATGGCCGATGGATTTTAGATTCAAGAAATAATTATACACAAATGAGTGGATTTGGACCTAATTCAGAACTTCGTATGCCAAATTGGGATTATCCACAAGAAACTATTTTACAAGAGGGAGTTAATAGGGGAAATTTAACTGACAATTTGCAGATTTATTCAGTGAGTCTTGGATATACAATACAATATAGGGTTTATACTCCTAATGGATATGAGAATATGGATAATTTGCCGGTTATTTATGTTACAGATGGACATGAATATGCTGATAATGAAAAGGGAGCAATGCTTATTGTTCTGGATAACCTGATTCATACTGAGCAAATCGATCCTGTAATTGCGGTATTTATCGACCCGCGCGAACCTGGAAATGCAACGAATAATAGGCGAGGTGAAGAGTACACTGCAAATATCAAATTCGCAAATTTTGTTGCCGATGAACTCGTTTCTGTAATTGATGAAAATTATAGGTCAGATCCTAATGCCGACTCCAGGGCAATTCTTGGTACTTCACTTGGCGGATGGAATTCTGCTTTCTTTGGATATCAAAGAAATGATGTGTTTCATTTAATAGGAATTCATTCTCCTGCATTTGATGATGAGATCATAAACAATTATAATAATTCAGAGTTACTTCCGCTAAAGATTTATATGAGTACTGGTGTTATCTATGATACGCAAGATCGTGCTAGATCAATGAAATCAATCCTAGAGAATAAAGGATATAGTTTTAAATATAAAGAAGTTAACGAAGGACATTCATGGGGTAATTGGCGTGCATTGATTGATGAGCCTTTGATTTATTTCTTTGCTAAATCAAATGAATTATGATTAGATTAATTGACAAACCAACAATTATTGAAGCGGTTGGTACAAAAAAGAAAATTATCGAAGAATATGTTGGAAAAGTAAATAGCAATACATCGGATGTTAGTATTGCTAGAATGATAAGTCCTGAAGGTTGGGAAGAACCGGGACAAAAGCCTGAATTTGATGAATACACGGTTGTTCTTAAAGGAACATTACATGTTAAAACCAAAGAAAAAGAATTTAATGTTACTGCAGGGCAAGCAATATTAATTGGTAAAAATGAATGGGTACAGTACAGTTCACCGTTTACAGGTGGTGCTGAATATGTAGCGGTTTGTTTGCCAGCTTTCTCTCCAGATACTGTGCATCGAGATGCATGAAAGATCAGCAAATACAGGAAAATAAATTAAAACTTAATTCCAATCATTATAATATCATCCAACTGGTCTAAGTTACCTTTCCATTTGTAGAATCTCTCTTCAAGAATTTGCCTTTGTGCATTCATGGGCTTATCCTGAACTTCGTTTAGCAGTTTCTTTAGGTTACTACTTTTAAATTTGGTTTGTGCGGGACCTCCAAATTGATCTACATAACCATCTGAAAAAATGTAAAAGTTATCGCCACTTTTCAGTTTTATTTCATGATTTGTGAAGTGCTCTTTTTCAACATGGTATATCCCAATTGGCATTCGGTCTGCTTTGTACTCATGTAATTCACCATTTCTATACAAGTATAATGGATTATAAGCACCAGCGTATTCCAGGATATTTTTCTTTTTATGTAAAATACACATCGCCATATCCATTCCATCTTTATTTTCGCCTTCTTTACCGGTTTGGTGCAATGAGAATTTAATTTTTTCTCTCAACAATTCAAGAATTTGGTTTGCGGTTAAATGCTTATTTTCATTTGCAATGATCTCATTAAGATAAGTCATCCCTAACATGCTCATGAATGCTCCGGGAACACCATGTCCTGTGCAGTCGGCTGCCGTAAAGTATAATTTATCAGGATCTTCTGCTATCCAGTAAAAATCGCCACTTACAATATCGCGAGGTTTAAAGATGATAAAGTGATCATTGAATGCTTTTTCGAAATGATCTTTTAATGGAAGTACAGCATTCTGAATTCTACTTGCATAGTTTATACTATCTGTAATTTCTTCTTTTTGTCTCAAAATTTCATCTCGTTGTATGGTGATTTCATCTCTTTGAGCCTCAATTTCTTCTGCTTTTTCTTGAATTTCAATGGTACGCTCCTTCACTTTTTGCTCAAGAATCTTTTTATCATGTATAAGTTTACGTTCTCTTATTTTTGCAATAAAAATAAAAACTACAAGGGCAAGGATACCTATTAATACAATGAACCAGATACTTTCGGTAAACGGTGGTTCAATAGTAAACGAAATTGATTTAATTTCACTTCTGTTACCCCATATATCTTTTGCCCTCACATGCAAGGTATATATTCCTGATTCAACAATTAAGTTGATGTCTTGATTTTCGCTCCAATCAGACCAATCGTTCATTAATCCTTCAACGAAATATTGATATTGTGTTGAGTTCTTTTTAATGTAATATGGAGCAATTATGCGAACGTATATGGCTTTATTTTCAGGATCAAAGGTAAGATCGGACAGTTCAAAAGATATTCCTTCTTCGTTTTTAATATGATTAAAAAAGATATTAAAATCAGGTCTTAGAACCTTGAATTTAGAATGATTGATTTTGTATAACTCATTGTTATTATTAATGATCCAAAGATTTTTTTTAGAGTCAGATATTATGGATGAAACATCATCAAATAGTTTAAGAATAGATTTTTCCTGATCTGACCATTCCGACTTTGAATTTAAGCAAATCCATTCATGATGTAATCTTATCCATGGATAAGATCGCTGATTAAGCAAGAACTTTATTCTTGCTTGACTATCAAAAGCTATTGTATTATAGACTTTAAAAGAGTCGGTATTTACATCCAGGTAAAATATCCCAGATTCCAGAAACAGATATAAAGAATCATTGATGTAATCTAATCGATATTGTTCTGGAAAGTCTGTAGTAATGGAGTAGTTTTTGAAATTTTTTGGTTCTCCCAGGGAATCTATTAAAAATGAGTATACCTGATCATCACCGCCTAACCATGCATGATTCTTATCTAAAATATTTACAGAATAAACCGCTTCAGTAAAATCAACGAAATTATACTCAGGTTTCCATTCTTTTTCATCAAAAGTAATTGAAAATAACCCATTCCCTGAAGCTATATATAAACTGCCTTTTTCTGTTTCTTCACTAATTTGATTAATATACCTGTTCGCAACTATTTCATTGGCCTTATAATCATCGATATGATAAAGACCATTATTTGTCGCGACAATTATCCCATATCTTGTAGAAACTAATTGATTGCACTTGTCATCCAGACCATCAATCTTTTTAAAGATGTAATTAATCGACTTTAGTTTACTTACTGTTTTCTTAACATAACGAGGTTTAGACTTAGTTGGAATTTTCTTTGGTTTAGATTCACTAACTTGTTCAGGCTCTGCTTCTGATTTTTTGCTAAAAAGCCTCGAAAATAATTTTTTAGCAGGTTTTTTTTCTTCTGTTGTTTTAGTTTGGCTTTTAGATGCTGAAGCAGACGATTTTATACTTCTTGGATTTGTTTTTACCCAAATATCAACTTCGTTGTAATCTTTTACTTCTGTTAAGTAATAAACACCTTCATTGGTTGCCACATACAACTCATCATTATGCCAAACCGATGAAATTAAATTACCTTTTAATCCTGGATATGTGCTGTAATTTCTTAATGGTAAATTAAAATCAACACGGCTTACTCCAAACTCATGTGTTACCCACAAGCCATTATTATTATCTAAGCCCAGGGCGTAAATTTCATCATCTGGCAATCCATTCTGATAATTTACTGTATAAACAATTTTGCCAGTCCTTTTATTTACAATTTCTACACCGCCAAATAACGTTCCGAATGCATATAATGTATCCGATATAATTTGTCCATCGGCAAGTATGCTTTCTGCAAGGTAGCCTTCATCGTTTATATTATAATTATAGTATTTAATCCCATCAAAAGTGTATAATTTACTTTCATCGGTACCCACAAGCACTAGTTTATCACTATATGGAAGGCTAAAAAGAATTTCACTACTCTCAGTATAATAACCAGTAACAATTGGAAATAAAGTGTCGCTTTCCAAACGATATAATCCTTTGCTATACACATTGAAGAAAGTATTTTTTTGTGTAGTAAACATTCCGGTAAAGGGCTTATATTCTTTAGAATACCATCTTTTAAAAATAGTTGGATTATTTAATGAATGTCGGGTTATTGATGTTTCTCCATAAAAGAAAACGGTAGTATCGGTGAAAATAATTTTTGATATAATTCCCAGGTCAAGAGAGTCAGGTACCATTGATTTATACTCCAGAACTCCTTTTGCATTTCTCTCCAAATAGCCGTAATTATTATTGGCACCTACATAAACCTTTTGATCTATAGGACTTTTTTTTAACGCAAAGGGAATATATGGTAGCTTATGTATATTCCAGTTTTGCCCATCGAAGGTTAGAATCCCACGACGATTAGCAAAGAGCATTACGTTCTGATTGTCTTGACTTACCGACCAGTTTTGTGTTTCAATTTCCTTACTCTCCCTGAAATGAGTTATGAAAGGTGTCCCATCTTGTGCTTTAGTATTTATCACTAGTATGATTACAATAGCACAAGTGATTACATATTTTAGATTTTTTAGCATATAACGGAGTGTTGAGTTATTAGCAAATAGGCTCATAAGTTACTAAAAATAATTTTAGGTTTAGTTCAGTAAACGTTATTTTTATCTGAATAATTTTGTAACTTCATTTGGTATATTTATCTACGGATTTTGAGGGTTCATGTAAAATTTTGTTAAATCTCTTTTCTATTAGGTAAATTGCATAATTATAACACCTAATTAACTAATATATCTGATTTTAACATAGGTTTTGAGTTCAAAAGTTGATAATATACTAAGTTTGTCTGATGAGACCATTGTGCCGTTAGAAAACATTTCAATGAAATCCTTGAATGCTTTTGAAAATAAAAATTTAAAGGAGTATGGCGTTTTTAGTAGTGATCTGCAAGAGAAGCTTAAAGAAATAAAGAAGTTATACAATAAAAAGAATATACCCATATTAATTACAGGCAAAACCGGTTCAGGTAAAGAAGTAATTGCCAATTATATTCAATATGAGGTTGATAAGGATGAAGGTCCTTATGTGGCCATTAATTGCTCAAACGTAAACAAGGAAGTTTTTGAAGCTGAATTATTTGGGTATAATAAAGGTGCTTTTACAGGCGCTAGCCAGGAAGGTAAGAAAGGTTATATTGAGTGTGCCGAAAATGGTACATTATTTTTAGATGAAATTACTGAAATTGAAAGAGATGTGCAGGTAAAACTTTTAAGAGTACTGCAGGAGAGAGAATATTACAGATTAGGTGGTAACAAAAAACTACATGTAAATTGCCGTATTATAGGAGCTACTAACAGAGATATACGAAAATTAGTTGAGCAAGGGGAGTTTCGTGAAGATTTGTTCTATAGATTGAACATTGTTTAACTAAACGTCCCTGGACTAAAGAATCGAAAAAGTGAGATAGTTCCACTACTTGGCTGGTTTATTAAAGGCCTTAATAAACAATTTGGAAAAAATGTAAAATTTGTAGAAGCGAAGGTTCTCAAATTGTTCTAACATTACGATT